>JBEBQJ010000001.1:0-110156 GCA_040395455.1 Sphingobacterium yanglingense
CTTGACCGGATATCTCTAAACGGTAGCCTGTCATCGTTAATCCTGGAGAAACAACGAAAGAAACAATCTTTGGAATAGCTACATTCCTTTCCTCATTAACAAATAGCGCATCGTTGTGTGATTTTCCTCCTACAGCAAGAGTAAGACTATAGGCAATATCTCTAGCACTTGGCGCACAATCTGACACATTTGTCTTTATGTTCTCTTTTGCATCACCGCCCACAGACAACACTGTTGAACCGTAATAACCTGTAGCGCGATACGATAGGCCGCAAGCGAAAGATGCACCTTTATCATCGTACAGTCCAAACTCCGTAGGAAATTCCTTTAATTCAGTCGTTCCATCCGCTTGCTTTACTTTCATGGACAATGAAGCTGTCACTTCATCACCATTTTCAAAACCAGTAAAACTATTCTCCCCTTGAACTGGAAGAGTAATATAAAGATTATCACCTTCCTTCGTCACTTGCAATCCAGAAATTACAATCGGCGCACCAGTTCCACGCCTTATAGATACTTTACCTGACTTCACAACACCGTCTATAGCAAGGTTCGCATTTGCGATATTCACAGAGAAACGTCCACCGTATATCCAACTAGCAACCGCAGTTCCGTTCTTTACAACCCCTACTTGCGATACCTCCACAGTATCACCAGCGATAAAAGCACGTGTATCAGCATTTGTTACTGAAGTAACACGCTTCAATATTGCTTTTCCACGAACCATTCCACCTGTAGCACAATCTCCTTCAGCACAGTGCGCATACAGATTGACGCGTTCTGCACAAAAGTTCAATTTTTCACCAGCGCATTTCGTTGGATTTCTTACTAAAGAGGAAGATACTTCATACCAAGGCTCGTCCGTTCCATCACAATCAACCGATAACGGGAACTGCAAACTAATATTTCCCAAAGCAAAATCAATGTCTTTAGGGTTTACACGAAACTTATATAAACTCCCTTCTTTATTAGCGGATGAAGAAACTACTTTACTACCATTCAACAACTTAATAGTTGCAGCATCTAGCTGTATTTTATTCGAAATATTAATCGTAAACTCAACATAAGCATTATCAGCAAGACCTTCTTTCGGGATTGACCAATTCTTCATCCGAAACTCTGCTTGATAAGATTGTCCATTGATTATATCTAACTCACCTATGTTCTCTCCTGATAAAGAAAAATATAATCCGGCTTTTGTTTCCTTTGGTCCTTCACTAAATACAGGAGTACTTCCGTTTTCGGCACATCCTTCTTTATGCTCATATTTTAAACTATAGGTAGTATTACCGATACTATGCCCTCCAGCAGCACATTCGTCTGGCGAAGGTTTCGGATATTTCTGTTTAAAGGAAATTAGCTTTTCCTCTCCAGGATTTAAGTCCCCTATATTATAAACACTACCGGTCGAAGCAGTCGGAGCATTTCCTGCAACCATCACATTACTAATCGTACTGCCTGCTCCACCACCTATAGTAATCAATACGTCTGAAGCCCTCCCATTTCCCTCGTTTTTTATTAACCAAGTGTGGTTATATTCCTCGCCTAAACACACAATAACAGGATTATCTTGAGCTTTAATACTAATACGTGGTCTAATAGTACGATCGAAAAGAATTGTTGCTGTTACCAACTCACTCTCACCGATACCACAAATCGTAGTTTTACCATAGGAAGCTTGATATTTAGAGTTCAAACTACCACAACTTGTAATTTTTACCGTCTCCTTAAAAGATAGAGCTTTATCAGATCCTAATAACCCCTTATACGTATACGCCTTATCAACTTCCGAATATTCCCAATCTTCATTATCGTGTCCTACTCGAGTTAATCCAGGGCCAATATCAGACTTGACTTTAATCCCCTCGATATTGCCATTTCCGATATTACGTACTTCGATATTTCGTGTAACCTCACTTCCGATAATCCCTGATACACCATCATTGGAAATACTCAAAGCCAATTTTGCATAGCGAATATTAATGGTCTGACTAGATTTCGTCTCACTTTTATCCGTCTCGCATCCTTTGAGTGTATAAGTCAAAACTCGACTTCCGATAGGAACACCTAAAGACTCGCAAAGAGCTTCTAACTCAAAGGTTACCTCAACATATTCGGCTTTTGGTCCGACAGGTATATTAATAGGAAAAACAACCGTATTATCGTTAATATTTTCTCCGGTTATCTTTACTCCTCCCATCATTCCAGACCCCGCTTTATAACGGAACCCAACGGGCAACTTTACTTCAAGAGTTGTCCCATTGTTACAGGCATTACTTGATTTTGCAATACGGACAGTGAACTTACCATATCCATTTTCAACGTGTAAATCTGGAACAGGTAAATTAGCATTAATTCTCCCCTCATCTTGCGCCTGTAGTGTCCCTACAACAGACAACATAGTCAGGAGCCATAAAAACACTTTTCCTACGTAACCACGAAATTTAAATTTCATATGTATATAATTTGATTTTCAGTTGTCATATGCAATATCCAAACTATATTCACCCCTGTTTGTGTAGCCATTGCTACATGGATATTTCATATGTATAATAAATTAATAATTTGCTATATTGTGATAGTAAATGCTTCAGTGTCCAATTCTGTCCCTCTGAAACCTCCTATCCTACCCTCGGGTAGTCAATCCGTGCGCAAAAGTAGGTAACGTTCAATATTTTTATGTCTCATTTTGTCCCGCTGTTGTCCAAATAAAAAATGAGACACAACGAAACTCCTAAAAATCAATTGATTACAATAAAATAAACCGTTGAAAATGTAGACAAATGACTACAATAAAAAGCTGTCAATTATTTATTGAGACACCAAAAAAATGATTATGAGAACTACCCATCCTAGCTTAGAAAATTTGAAACCATAAAGATTACATATGAGAAAAATAGAACAGAATCTGGAGGAACTCAATCTATCAAGATAGCATATAGTGACACAAGAATAGCTTAGATCAATTCTTGAAGGAAGCACTTTGGTAAGACAAAATATATTTTAGGGAAATTTGGCTAGGCAACAGTTATTTCATCCACTTTTTATCAGTCAGTTTTTGTTCCCGGTAAACCATAGGTGAACATCCTTTTTCAAGGTTAAAATTTCGATAAAAAGAAGCCCTAGAGTTAAAGCCACACGCAAATGCCAATTCTTCCATGCTCATATCCAATTCCCTTGACACGAGTATATCACAGGCTTTAGCAATACGCCAAGAATTTACCGTCTTCACAAAACCATCCGGATAGATTTGTACAAAATACTGAGAGATAAAATTTTTTGGAATATTCAAGTCCTGTGCCATTTGCTCCAATTTAAAACTAGCATCAAAATATTTTTCCATGGAGAGATAGTCGGCAATCTTACGCTTGTATACTTCAGTCACATCTGTTGGCAGTTTAGACTCACTTTCTTGAGAAACTTCAGGAGCAAGAAGCTGAGCGGGCAACTGTTCCAAGTCCGGCTTCTCCACTGGAGCAATACGAAATCGTCCGAGCATATACCAATAAATCAAAGACACCCCCGCCAACATAGCTCCAATTACGACAATCCCCGTCATTAATGGTTCCTCTTTAACACCTCCATTATAGTTTGCCCACACAAAAGGCAACATAAAAGAAGTCAGCAACAAAAGCACAACCATGGTATATTTGAAAACCCCAAGATTCATATCCGTGTCCTTCTTTTTAGCCGTTAGCACGAACATAGGATACAATACCCAAGAGACACACATCGAGCCATAAAGTACCGTATAATACCCTACTGTACAAACCTCTCTAAATACAGGAGAGGATAAGAATACGATATACCCAATGATACCAAATAAAAAAGGCAAGAAATGTAGGAATAAATTTGTTCGAGGCACAGTTCTCCCTTCCAATATCCGATAGATCCAAAAGAGAAACGGGCCAAAAGTCAATCCAAACGGGGCAGCAGTACTCACGTATTCCATTCCTGGAAAAACCTCGGTAAATAAGAACATTAAACTTACATCGATAAGCATCTGCAGCAAAAAAGCAGACAAAATACAATCTATGGTATTACGATTCTGAATCCCAAGCGAAAGGAACAACGCTTGCAATGCAATTATAAATATGGCAGCATATAGAAAAACCACAAACATATCTAAGTGAATGAAGCTTGTTCTCTATAGGCGGAAGGCAAAACCCCCACCCGTTCTTTAAAATATCGATTAAATGTAGTCTTTGACGAAAACCCGGACGAATGGGCTACTGCTTCAATTTTATATTCGTTGCCGAATTCGGCTAAGATTTCTTTCGCGTGGCAAATGCGATAAGTAGCTAACCACTCATAGTAGGTCTGATTCAGTTGACTATGCAAGTAATGAGATATAACATATTTAGAAATCCCAGTATGGCTGGCCAGTTTATCCAAAGACAATTTTGCATCTAGAAAAAGCTGGTCCACCTCCATAGCACGAACAAGCTCAACTTCACAACATGCCAATATCCCGGTATCAGCAGATACCATAGAATCTTCTGCAACAGGTACTGTTACCTCGTGCTGTTCCACAGCATGGAAGCGGGAGTACATATAATTGACAAGCATAAATAAACTAAAGACCATCGCCACCGCTATAGCATGAATCGGATTGATTCCCATAAACACATCGACTTGTATGTAGTGTTTTAAAAACACAGCCCCTACAAAGAGAAAAATTCCCATCCCCAAAGCCATCAATTGCTTGAGTAAAACGAACCCCTCTGTTTTGCTAGGAGTACCCTTCAAACGAAATAAAATTACCAAAGGATAACCGATCTGCACTATAATCATAATAGGGAGGTACCATTTAAAATACGTCCAATCAAAAGCATCTCCCAATATGAAATACCAGGTCACAAAAAAAGCAAAAGGAATATTCCCCAACAGCAAATCTCTTTTTATTACCGACTCGCTCTTATTGGAAAGATATTGGTACATCGCCCAGAATAAAGGGCCGTACAGCAAAGGCATTGGGAAAGTATAGTTGGAAAACAGAATACAAAAATGATATAACTGCAGTATAGTCAATACTGAAACAAGTAACTCAAAAAAAGTCAATTTCTTCAAAAAGGAAGACAATTTCATGTAGATTTTTCTCGTTAACAAAATTAATATAGCACCCTTGCCCACACTTATTTAAAAGCATGAAACCAAAAATCAGTTTAGATTACAACTGTAATCCACACAAAAAAATGCCCGAAAATTATTTCTAAACATCACAACCTCTGTCAGAACAGAAATACATTGATACTAGAAAAAATCTCTTAAGTTAAGTTCAAAAAACCGTCTACTTATGTAATGACGATGTACTTTAGATAATCCCCAAAGGTATTAAAGATAGATGCGTAAACATATATTGTTTAACAATATATGTTTACGCAAATATAGAATAAAAAAAAAACTATAAAAAATAAATCTTTTTTGCTTTCAACAAGTTATAGTAATAATTCTGTTTTACAATCCCTATTAGAAAAAACCTATACACACCACAGATTTGGATATTCTCACAAAAAACATGTATTTTTAATACAAGGAGGTCGTATGGAAGAAACACTGGAAAAAATATTCTACAATCAAAAGAAACAATATCTAGGTACTGGCGTACCAACAATACAAGAGCGTATCAAACACCTTAAAAATCTTAAAGCCAACATACAACAAGAGGAAACTGCCATATTTGAGGCCTTAGCTGCAGATCTACGAAAGAGCGAGTTTGAATCCGCTGTCACAGAAGTCTATTTTATCTACTCGGAAATCGATTTTGCCATTAAACATCTACGGCAATGGGTGCGCCCTAAACGAGCAAAATCAACCCTTTCAAGCTTATTTGCAAAACACAGGATAACCTACCAACCTAAAGGAAACTGTCTCATTATAGCCCCTTGGAACTATCCATTCCAATTGACTATGGGTCCTTTAATATCGGCTCTAGCTGCCGGTAATAGCGTGATGATCAAACCTTCGGAATACAGCATCCATACCTCTAATATTATTCTCAAGATCCTAACGACTGCATTCGATCCATCTTCAGTTTACTGTGCGTTAGGAAACC
The DNA here is from genome assembly GCA_040395455.1 of Sphingobacterium yanglingense. Classification (GTDB taxonomy): domain Bacteria; phylum Bacteroidota; class Bacteroidia; order Sphingobacteriales; family Sphingobacteriaceae; genus Sphingobacterium; species Sphingobacterium yanglingense_A. The sequence goes on from JBEBQJ010000001.1 coordinate 6,056, forward strand.
AAGATATATCCACAGCTCTTCTTGAACTTCCTTTTGATCATATCTTTTTTACAGGGAGTACCCAAGTAGGACAAATCGTCATGCGTGCGGCAGCCACACATCTGAGCAGTGTGACACTCGAGCTTGGAGGAAAATCTCCGGTACTGATAGCTAAAGATGCCAACCTACAAAAAGCAGCAGAAAAAATAGCCTGGGGAAAACTACTGAATGCAGGCCAAACCTGCATCGCACCGGATTATATCTTAATCCCATCAGATCAACAAGAGCAATTTATACATCATTTTCAGGATGCAGTGATACGCTTCATTTACCAACCTTCAGGCGACATTAATATAGACAGCTATGTCAAAATCATTAATCCCAAACACTTATCCCGTTTACATGAGCTTGTCGATGACGCTTGCGCAAGGGGAGCTCATATCGCCTGGAAAGGTACAGGAGACTCCGACACCACATTTGCACCAAGGATTCTTCAAAACACACCTCAGGAGAGTCGCATCATGCAGGAGGAAATATTTGGCCCGATTTTACCTCTGGTACCCTACACTAACCTAGAGGAAGCGATACAGTATATTCGAGATAGGCCAAAACCACTAGCTCTATATATATTTAGCAACAATTCAAAAACGACAACCCAAATCCTCAATTATACAACATCAGGTGGTGTATGTGTCAATGATGTAATTCTCCATGTATCCAATCCACACCTCCCTTTTGGCGGCATCAACCACAGTGGGATAGGAAGCTCTCACGGGTATTTCGGCTTCAAAGCATTCTCCCATGAGCGAGCTATAATGTACCAATCAAAATTCGCGCTCTCCAGACTTATTTATCCTCCATATAGAGACAAGAGTAGTTTATTAAAATGGTTAAAGCGCTTGATGTAATACCACTATTTCGAATCTCTCCGAATCCACCGAATCAACCTTGGTTCTATTTTGTAACTTATTAGATAAGCTAGTCCAACCATACATAGCGTCACTGTAGAGACCAATACATACTTATCCACATAAGGATGGAGTTTATTAAAAATGATAAAACCTATATGCTGATGCAACAAGTAAAGAGGATAAGTCAACATGCCCAACCTGACCAATCCCGGACTATTGATAAACTGCATTCTCTTTAAAGCTACCAAGGTCATCAACAAGTAGAAGCCAATAATGGCTCCTGCAATAACATAGGAAGAAAACTCTTCATGAAACGTACGTTGTAACCAATTTATTCTTCCTATCGAAGTATGGATAGATAAAAAAAGACAGTAGCTCAATAAAGCAAAATAAGTAACTTTCGGACCAACAGCATAAATACGATAAAACAATATTCCTGCAATAAAATAAGAGCTCCAGTCCAAAATAAAAAAATGATGCAATGAGGTATAAAGAGACGTACCACCAATAATAAAGCGCAAACTGGAAACAAACAACCAAAAGCAGACCATATAATCAATGCTGATTTTCCTAATATAATTCAGCAGTAAAAAAATTGCAATCAAGAAATAGAATTTCATCTCTACATACAATGACCAATAGGCACCGTCCACATGCTCCACCCCAAACAATGTTTGCACCATCGTTATATTGACCAAAAACTGTTGTCCCGTGACCGTATATCTAGGAGCGCCCCAATAATAAGTAATGAGAGCCGTTGCACAGAGACACAACCAATACACTGGATAAAGACGTTGAAAACGAGATTGTAAAAACCGGGGTAAAGAAAGGTGCTTTATTGAAAAGGCAATTACAAATCCACTAATTATAAAGAAAAAATCTACGCCTAAATATCCGTATTTAAAATAGGAGCCAATCTCGTCAAAGTGCAACAATGACATATTACCCGCTTTGAACCCTCTATACAAAAAGTGATAACAAAGTACTGCCATAGCGGCAATAAATCGGAAAAGATCTATCTGATAAACCCTTGTGGATGATGTCATAGCGCGCAAAGGTAATTAATCTTTGGCAACAAAATTCCTTCCTAATTTATCCGTAGAACATATTCTTGCTACAAATTCATTACAAACCATCTTTTCAACTCCAAATCTAAATTTTGGCATGATATTGGAACAGTACTTAGTATTCATAATTTAGGTTAATAATTGGTTAGTTAAAACGCCTGTGGCTCCCCGCCTCAGGCGTTTTTTAGCATTATTCTTTTAACTTTGCTTTTGTTAAAAAAGCAAGGAATTTTAATGCGTAAATCAAATTCAGGCAAATTAGTTATTATCAGTGTGTTCTCTGTCGCTACAGTTTTGATGGCATTCTACTATTTTTTAACAAGCAATGACTCGCAGATTAATATCCAAGCACCTGCACACTTCGGAGTTCCCGTAGACAAAGGTTCAGTTACCGTACAAGGTGCAAGCCTTGGCAGAATGCTCTTTAATGATCCTCTACTCTCAAAACACCAGAAAATATCCTGTGCTTCTTGTCATCAGCAAACTGCCTCATACGCCGATCAAGGCAAGAGGCTTAGCATTGGTGACAGAGGGTTACCTACCCATCGGAATGCTCCTGCACTAGTCAATATGATATGGAAAAACTATTTCTTTGCAGATGGACGTGCTAATCGGCTAGAAGAGACGATTCTCAATGCGATAAATGATACGTTAGAACTGAACAGTAATATAGATCTAATAGTCCAACGGGTAGCACAACACCCGATCTACAGCAAAAAAATCAAAGCGCTATTTCAGACTCAGGACTTCAAAGGTGAACAGGTAGTCGATGCGCTGGCACAATACCTACGCACATTAAACTCAACAGACAGCAAGTATGACCGTATGCTTCTGGGCGAAGTTCTATTTACAGATATGGAAAAACAAGGACAGATGATATTTGAAGACCAATGCGCTTCCTGCCACGTCCCTCCCTTCTTTCATAGTAGCGTACCAACATACGACGCACAGCATAAAAAAATCCTTAGTCCATCTTTACGTAATATTCATTATTCGGCACCTTATATGCACGATGGACGCTTTGACAATCTCGATAGCTTACTACGATATCACCCTCTTGAGTTTTCAAAAGATCCTCAGCAGAAAAATCTAAGTAAGATAGAAATAGAGTCTATCCAATCTTTCCTAAAAACACTTACGGACGAACAGTTTTTAAATCCAAACTCCTATTAGAATCACTTTACCAATACCATGAAATTACCATTAATAGCCATTTTATTATTTGCATTATGTGCGTGCACTTCACGACAGCCCTTAGACCCCGATTTGCTCCATCAGGAGATATCAGAGCTAAACGACAAAAATAGTTACGAAACATCTCTAGTAAGGTTGGATAATATCATTCACGATAAAGAATCCTCCGATTACGAGATATACAATGCGTACTTACAAAAGGCGTTAACCTATAAAAGAGTATTCAATTACCCCGAAGCACTTGCCAACCTTGATCAGGCATATCAATACGGTAAGAATACCGAACAGCATGAGGCAACAGAAACACGCGTACTGGTCGAGAAGGCACTTATTTTTTTTGATTCGCAGGACTATAATGCACTTGACACTTATCTCACCAAAATAAAAGGCAAAAACCTAGACTTATTAAACGCCGAAAGCCGTGCTTTTTATCTAAACATCCTTGCTGTATTGGAAATACGGGTCGGTAATTTTCAAGTTGCAGATTCAATTCTCTCCGAAGGCATTCAGATCCTAAAGAAACAGAGCCCTAAACACCTGCCACTTGTCTACTCCAAACTAATAGGCTTAAGCGATCACCTGAAAGATAGACCAAAGGCCGAAGAAGCTTTTAAACAGGGAATGCATTATGCGGAGAAATATAACATGAACCTCTACAAGATCAGCTTGCTCTATGCAATGAGCAACTTTTGCAGTGTCATTGAAGATTACAAAGGGGCATCCATGTATGAAAAACAGGGTATTGCTATATCCAGTCAATATAACGCGCCATTTGAAAATGGAAAATTGACAGTATTAGAAAAAGAACTCCTTTCTACCCGAAAAAACGTCGAAATACAGCACAATAATAAAACACGTATCATATTAGTTTTACTATCGGTCATTTTCTTAGTACTCATCGCGGTGCTGTATAGACTGATCAAAGTCAGTAAACAACGGAATGCGCTGCTAGAAAATGAAAACCACATGATGCGCAAAGAGTTGGAAAAACTGACCAGTGAAACAAACGATAAAGGAGAGGCAAAACTAGAGTTGGAAAAATACAACCTGACAGTACGCCAAGAAGAAATTATAGCTTTATTAAAACAAGGAAAGACCAACAAGGAAATTGGCAATGAATTATTCATCTCTGAAAACACCGTAAAATACCATTTGAAGGCAATCTATAATATCCTCGACATCGGTAGCCGTACAGATTTGCTCCATCATCAGGAATAAAACATAAAAACAAACAAATTGATTATATTTTTTGGCACGATATTAGCAACTACCTAAGTATTCATAATTTAGGTTAATAATTGGTTAGTTAAAAACGCCTGAAGCTCCCCGCTTCAGGCGTTTTTTTTATAACCTAAATTCCCTATTGCTTTTCTATTCTTCATTGCCTAAGTTTGTTATAGTCCTACAAAACATAAAAGTGATGCAAGTAACCTACGTAATTTTAAATGGAGTACAGATTCCTGAACATGAAGCTCAATTGTCCATCAATGATCTCGCTATAGTCCGGGGTTACGGGATATTTGATTATTTCAAAACGGTCCAAGGCACGCCATTATTTTTAGAAGACAATTTAGATCGCTTTTACAACTCTGCCCGTCTCATGGACTTACCGGTTAATTATAGCCGTACTGAGATCAAAAGCATGATCGAGCAACTGATGCTAGCTAATAACATGCCCGATTCGGGCATCAAGATATTACTGACAGGAGGCTATAGCCCAGATGGATATAGTATCGCTGAGCCTAATTTGATTATTAGCCAGCATCCGATCACAAGAGATGATCTAGCCGAAAATAAGGGTATTAAATTGCTTCCTTTCGAGTATCACCGTCCTTTTAGTCAGGTCAAATCCATCGACTATGTCATGGGGATCCAAGCATTAAAAAAAGCAAAAGAGGTAGGTGCCAATGATGTCGTATACGTACAAAACGGTCTACTTTCAGAATGTCCCCGTGCCAACTTTTTCTTAGTAAGTCATGATGGCACCCTACTCACGGCCGGAGATGACGTGTTGCAAGGTATAACACGGATGAAGATTTTAGAAGTAGCGAAAGAACATTTTAAAATAGACGTCCGTGATATCAGTCTCGAAGATCTAAAAAATGCTAGCGAAGCTTTTATCAGTTCGACCACCAAGAACATAACGCCAGTTACCGAAGTACTAGGCCATAAAGAGTTTGGAGCTGGTGCCGGTAAGGTGACCAAGCAGCTACAGGTTTTACTCAACCAGCTCATGTACGAGCTTGAAACCAGCGAATAAATAAAAAATCCGCAATATACCTCTCCAGAAGGAGAGGATATTACGGACAAACAAAAGAGAAATATTAGAACTTATTAGAGCCGTTGCCCTGCAACACATAATTGAATGTATAATGCTGTTTTGGCCATTTTTCACCTCGCGTGGGGATATCTGCAAAGTCAGCAGTTGTCACACTAGGATTCCCTTTATAGTAACTGACCATTTCCAACTTCACGTAATTTCCTTTACTTGTCCTAACCAGAATAAGCACACCAGGCTTCATCAATATGGCATGCTGAGGTGTATTATATAGCGTATTGACATAGTAGGTATTATTGCCCGTAATCCCCGAAGTACTATATCCCTCAGTCGGTGCTGTATGGTAGGATGATAATAATCCCTCAACCAATTGACCGGTGGCCCCATTGCCAAAACCTATTGTTGTACCCATTATCTTAATATCCCAGTCAGTAGCACTCTCTTCCGTTTCCTTGTTTCGCTCCAGACTAAAATACACACCACCTTTGTCCAATCCATTAAGATCCTTAACGGCAACTACTTCCTGCTTCTTTTCCTCTTCTTCAGGACCGGTATTATCCTTACTACAACTTCCCACCAGTAAGCCCAATGAAATTGCAAATAGGCTGGCCTGATTCAAAAATCGATTTTTAACCATTTTTCTGTGTTTTTAAATATGAATGTATTAGTTGATTATACGATAAGATATACCTGCGAAGAGCAAGCGTCCGGGCATAGTGGCTATTCCTGTACGTTTGATATCGTTAAGATTTTCGGCCGAAAGCGTACATCTTAGACGGTCTTTATATAGCGATTTGACAATAGAAGCATTCACTATCGAATAGCCAGACGCATATTCTTCATCTAGATTCAAGATGCCATTGCCATCGATATCCCTTACACCAAAGCGGCTACGATAAGCCCATCGCAGGGTAAATACCAGCCCCGGCTTTGGGCAGCTATAAGTCAAACTCATATTGCTGCTGTACCGGGACCGGTTAAAGAGCCCACCGTATTCGTGAGGCTTGACCAATCGACTCGCCCCTGTCTCTACATCACGGGTGTAATATCCCTTTCCTGCAGCTATGGCATTCTGCACTGTGGTATTTGCCGTACGTAGATACTGTCCGCCGAGTTGGACTCGCAGGTCTCGCCATGTATAAGAGATAGTGGACTCTATGCCTTTGATAATAACATGATCCTGATTCGAATACGTATACACCGACTTACCATTGTTTTTGGTAGCCAGAGCGAAAGTCTCGATCAGGTTAGAAACTTCATTGTAGAAAAAAGTACTTCCTATGCTCAGATTTGCTAAGGGCTTTACCTGCAAACTTCCTTGATAATTCCACGATCGTTCTGCATCCAGCGCTTTGATATTCGACGGGTCAGACAGCACTTCGGCAATTTCACCTGCCTCTATAAGTTTACTCAACTTATAGGCTGCATCTTCCGCACCAAATACACTATACCCTTGCGTAGGGTTAGTCCAGTTGAGATACAGCTCTCTAAAATCAGGCGCCTTATACGCACTCCCTACGGAACCGTTGATCGTCAACCATGACCACAACTTATATTTTCCGGCTACCTTGGGACTAAATTGTGAGGCGTAAACACTATGCGTATCGAAGCGCCCACCCGCGATGACGCTAAATCGGTCAGAAAATTTAACATCCGCCTGTAGGTAAACAAATCCGGCTCTGAATTCCTTTTTATCGTCATAGCGATTTGCCTTTAGCCATTCATCCGTCCACCCTGCTCCTCCTGTCAGATCAACCCTATCATTCACTTCAAAATCATGCTGCAGTTCTGCCTTGGAAAACTTCTGATCAAAAAAATCATGGTTATACAGACTTCCATCCTCTACGATATGAATACGGGTATCAGTTTTATAAAAAGATTGATTGACCCTTAAAAAAGACTTATGTCGATCTGAAAAACGATATTCAACCCGAGGCGTAACAACCAGATCCTTCCTCAGAAATCTGGAAGAAACCATTTCCTGTGTTACTGCTGTATTTGTTTTATACTGATCCTCAGCGTGCTCATCATTATACTTTAGCCCGAGCTGGACATCCAGTTTAGATGTAACCTGATGGTTCACTTTGATACTTCCCGTATAACCATAAAACGGAGCTACCGTCTTTCCCACCGCATCACTTACATAACCATAACCACTATTACTGAATCTATTAAAAGTAGTATAGACCCCGGTTTTGGGCCCAGCAACGCTACCCTCCACACCAATATCAAGCGCATGATGTGTACCGTAACGTACCGATGCTCCCATCTGTTTGCCCAAGGCCGGTTTTTTGGTTATAATATTTATAACTCCAGCCATTGCTTCAGAGCCGTACAACGAGGACGATGGACCTTTCATGATTTCGATACGCTCTACATTGGTCATCGTGATACGCGAAAGCTCCAGTGTACCTGAGCTCCGTCCTATAACGGGTTCGCCATCGATCAATATCAAAGTGTACTTGGCATCAAAACCCTGTAGCTGTATTCCAGTACCATGATTCTCAGCCAGCACCACGCCCGTCTGTTCAGCGAGAACCTCATTAAGCCGTACCATTCCTTTCTGTTTGATCTCTTCTTTACCAATCACCGTGATGGGAAGAGGAATGTCTGCTATATTTCTTTCGGTACGTGTTGCCGTTACGACAACTTCATTCAGCGCTACTGCCTCACGAAATAATCTAAACATAGGACACTGCTTCTCTTCAAAGCTTGCCGTATATTGCTGCCTTACATAGCCGACCTTATTGACTTCCAGACTATGCTCTCCTGCCTCCGAATCAAAATAAAACTCGCCTTTATCATCGGTCTTTTCTGTCCGTTTCACATGAATCAAGTAAATTGTAGCACCGGATACCGGTTCCCCTTTCTCATCGATAACCTGCCCTTTCAATCTCCTGTCTAACTGGGCGTAGCACGTTCTTCCTCCAAAAAAAAGAGCACAGTGCACCAACAAAATAGTTGCTATTTTGCAATTAATAAATTTCATCCTATATATTATGCTTTAATTAAATACCTCGATAGTGCTATCTAAACTTACGTTGATACCAGATTAGCGCACCACTGATTACCAAAAAAACTGAAAATAAGGTAGCAGTGAAGGCTATAATACGACCGAACATCCCCCCAATTTGCCCAGAATGAATATTATAGTTCATTCCTTTTATTTTGTCCCCAACACTGCGCCGATCGGAATACACCCCTTCCAGCAATTTCCCATCGCTAGGATTAAAATAAAGAATCTCCCTACGCCCTAACTTATCTTCATATTTTGCGATAAACATGAACACCTTGTTCGACTTCCCAGGAAAGAAAATATTCACTTCTCGGACATCCGGAAACTGTCCCATCGTATAGTGCAGTGATTTCTCGATAACTTCCTCCTCTTGTACACTTGCAATAGCCTTTGGTAGATGACGGGTAGCCTGTTCGGATCCTGTAAGCCAGTACACCCCTTGTTCAAACCAGCTAAAAGACATCATTAGACCACTCAAGCAGATGAAGAGCAGAAAAAAAGACGCGTAAAAACCACCGTTCTTATGCCATTGAAAATTCAGCATTTTCCAATTTCCCTGCCAGGGCAGACGAAACACCCTCCCCCAAGTAGTACGGACAGAAGGCCACCATAACCAAAGTCCAGAAATAATCAAAGGAATGCAGGCCAAGGTAGCGCAGCCTACAATCTGTCCACCGACCTTCCCTAGGCCCAATTGTGTATGTAGAGACCAGGCCATCAAAAATGGATCTTTTTTTGTATCCGTCTTTCCAAGAACCTCTCCAGAGTAAGGATCAATATAAAGTAAATGCTGTCCGTACATATATACCTTGACCGAGCGATCGACTTGTTGATTGACCACAATCTCACGCACCTTAGTCTCCGAATGGTACTGTTCCGCAATCTGCGAAATACGATCTATTGATAACCTCGTAGCATCGGCAGGTACATTGACATACAAGAGATCCGGATATAAAGCAGCTCTAATCTCCCGTTGAAAAGTGTATACACAACCACTTATGGCCACAATAATGATGACAATACCGACCAATAATCCGATTATTCCGTGTATCTCCCGCCATATTTTCTTCTGTCTATTCATAATGACAGCAAAACTAATAATAATTATTAGAATAGACTAACATTAAAATAAAACAAACAAATAAAATAATTAGCCAACACTAATTATGAATCAAAAAAAAACCGTTTGAACTATTCAAACGGCTGTATTACAGCTTTCATACTGTAATTAAATTATCTATCGCTATTACTTTAATTCAGATTGGACTTTCTGCCAGGCACCTCCATTGACCACACCGCTATATCCAGCTTTTTCCAATATCCCCTTAGCTTGTGCACTCCGCATTCCGCTTCGGCAGAATACTACTATTCGCTTCTTCGCATCAAACCTAGTAAGCTGATCTGTTATCAATCCCAAAGGAATATTGACCGCCCCAACTACACTACCTGATGCAAACTCATCAGGACTACGTACATCAACTAAAAAAACATCTCCTTTCAAAATTTCCTTTAGTGTTTCCTGTTCTCCCTTCCCTAGTATCTTTTTTATAAAATCCATCATCTTTATATTACTAAAATTATATTTACTATATTCATCTGTGACACCATAAAGATATACAGTTAGCATATTGCCTCAAGTAACATTAGTTACAATTTGACGTAATGTTGCCCCTAACGTATATTTGCTTCAAATCTAAAACAGTCATCCATTTTTATGAAGAACACACAAAGAGCTTTTCTCCTCGGACTATTATCCGCATTATTTTTTGCCGTAACCTTCGTGGTCAATAGACTCATGTCTGTAGAAGGTGGCAGTTGGATATGGAGTGCCTCCTTACGTTTTTACTGGATGTTGCCTTTTTTCCTGATTATTGTCATACTTCGCAATAATCTAATGCCTCTCCTTAGCGCCATAAAACAGAAGCCCCTACCTTGGTTATTATGGAGTACAATTGGATTTGGGGTTTTCTATGCCCCTCTGACCTATGCCGCTGCATTCAGCCCATCCTGGCTCGTTGCCAGCACTTGGCAGATTACCATTATCGCAGGAATGATACTTGCTCCCTTTATCAACAAGAACCATCAATCTTCCAATTCAAAAAGTACCTATACTTTTTCCGCAATCATACTTCTGGGCATAGCGATCATGCAGATCCAAGCTCTCGGATCTGTAGATCTGTCCAATCTCCTATCTGGCTTTTTATGGGTACTCGTAGCCGCATTTGCGTATCCTTTGGGTAACCGAAAAATGATGCAGCTAACAGGTGGCACATTAGATGTCTATCAACGCATACTAGGCATGATCCTTTGTAGCATCCCCTTTTGGATGGGTTTAAATCTCTACGGTTACTCTTCAGGACATCCCTCACCTTCAGATAATCAACTCCTACAGACCTTAATTGTAGCTGTATTCTCGGGTGTTATTGCTACTGTTCTTTTCTTCACCGCTACCGATATGGTTCGCAAAGATGAAAAAGGATTGGCCAAAGTAGAGGCAACACAGTCGGCTGAAGTCGTATTTGCTGTAATCGGCGAAATTGTCATCTTACAAAGTCCCCTTCCTGACAGCTATGCCCTGATAGGAATGCTACTGGTCATTATTGGTATGTCTTTACACAGTTTAAAAAAGTAAGTTCCTAAATACAACAACAATTTGGAGTTCAAACATAATCTTTCGAAATTCGTACCGGCTGGATTCACAGCCATTAAGCTATGAAAACGTATCCAACATCCCTGAAAACAGCATTTTCCCAAGCACTGATGGTTTCACTACTCTCATCAGCTACAATCTGTAGTTATGCGCAGCATGCAGCAGACTCCATCGAGATGAGAATCAGGCCCTATGCTGGATTACGAGGACATGCCGCCATATACGACGGTAAGATGGACATCCAGGAAAATGCCTCACGTATAGGCACCGAAGTAGCAATGAAAAAAGGAAAGCTTGGATTCGTCGCAGCAGCAGAACTCCAGGTCAATCTCTTACGTGGAGGATCTAGCTTCAATGCTGACGGAAGCCTATCAGGAGGATTTCTAACCATACAATCCGGACAGAACCAACAGGTTTTTGGCAATAGGCTCGGCTATTTAGGCGTGGAGTTTGAACGTCTTGGCCGACTTACTTTTGGTAAACAATGGAGCGTATACCGTGATGTCACAGCTTACACCGATCGTTTTAATGTTTTTGGTTCCAAAGGTTCAGCTACTTTTATAGGAGGTACAGATGGGGGATCCAATGGAACCGGCCGTGCCGATCAGTCTATTATCTATCGTAATCAGATCGGACGCTTCTATTTCGGTGGGCAGCTACAAGCCCGCGGTGCCAATAACCACCGCTTTGTTGATGGCTTTGGTGCCTCAGCTCAGATGCAGGTTATTCCAGAACTACGTATAGGAGCAGCATTCAACAAAGCTTTCCTCAGCGACAATCTAATCAATGATGGCAAAATACTAGGCCTTTCTGACCAACCTATCTATATTACTTTAGGAGCTGATTTTAAGGGCAAAAAAATAGATTTCAGTGCAGTAGCCATATTACAAAAAAATGGAGATTTCACACAAGGACGCTACACAGATCCCTTAGGACAAGATATCACTCCCACCGTAGTATTCGATGCCAAAGGCCTTGAACTATTCACTAAATACAAACTGGACAAACTATCCTTACTGGCCGGTTATAACTTATACCTTCCATCTTTTCAATCCGGAAAAAACAGCAATATTCCTACTCCTATTGATAAGAAGTTCCAAAGAAACGACCTGATCCTGGGTATATCCTATCAACCGATACGGTTTGTACAGTTCTATAGCGAACAACGAATTTCTCATGGTAGAACTGCACTTGGAGCAAAAGAAAGCACCGTCTTCACCATGGGTATGAAAATAGATCTATCCACCCAGTTATCAAAAATGCTTGCTTTGTAACAGCTGCCCATCTTATTTATTAGCCGTCTTTCTAAAATTGTTGTTACGCGATACGCTGATAATTCCAAAGCACTAACTTTGTCCATGTGATGTAACCAAAATGTAAATCACACGAATTATTTTAAATGAGTATCATGAAAAAAACAAAGTTAGCATTAAGCCTTCTTGCAGTAGGGTTGTTATTGGGCACAGTAGAAGTCAATGCACAGACGTCCAAGAAATGGGAAGGTTTCAGTGACCAACAAGAAATCACGAACAATTTTGAGTTAAAAACAGAAGAATTACTCAAAAGCAGTAAATATATCACCACCGAACAAGCGGCAAAAGAGCTATTAGCAGTAGAAGGCAAAAAAGTTAAAATGCCATTGGTTCAGCCACGTAAAAAAGTATTAGATGCGGCAGAAATCGCAGCTTTAATCCAACCTTCTTTCGTTTCTTTCGCTAGTGCCTACGATTGTGGTAATTGCCACCGTACGCACCTCAATACCGCATCAGGGTATATCATCAGCGAAGACGGACTGATTGCGACCAACCATCACGTCATCGAGGGATATATTGACAGCAAAAACGGAAAAAACCTAGCTATGTCCATACAAACCAGCAATGGTGATGTTTATCTAGTCCAAGAGATTGTTTCCTCTTTTAAAGGAGCTGATTTAGCAATCGTTCGTGTAGATACAAAAGGTAAAAAATTGACACCTCTACCTTTGGGGAATACAGCAAAAGTAGGAGAAAATGTATTTGTAATGAGTAACCCTGCACCGATGATCAATTACTTCAGCACAGGCAAAGTAGCACGCAATTACATCGAGTCGGCTTCAAAATCTGAAAGACTTCCACAAACGGATATTACAGCCGATTATGCAGCGGGATCCAGCGGTGCACCAATCGTGGACCAATACGGCAACCTGATCAGCACCGTATCTTCTACGCGTTCGATCTATTATGACATGAGAGAACAAAAGAATCTACAGATGGTAGTTAAAAACACCAAACCGGTAGTATTGCTTAAAGAACTTATCCTAAACTAGTATTTCTACACAAGTTTAAAATCAATGGTGATAAGGGCTACCCATAGGGTGGCCCTTATTGTTATTCAAAAAACAATACCTCGAGCCGGTTGTTTAAGAGTATATAAACAATGAAGAATCCTTTCAATAGAACCCTTAGCTTACTGGGCATATTTCGACAATTAAACCCCTTTGTCCGTACCAATCGTCGCATGATTGTGTGGACACTCCTCTTGACCTTGGTAGGCGCCCTGATGGCACAGGTCAATCCCATCGTCTTAAAATATACCGTAGACGAAGTCTCCGCACTGATACAACTTCCAAACCCAATGGAAACCGGTATCCACGTCTTAGCTCTAATATCGGTCGTTCTTCTCGCCAAAGAGATTATCAATATATTCATTAATTTCGGTCAGAAATATTATGGCGAAAAAATACGTATCAACGTAAGTTCGGAATTAGCACAGACCGTAATCGACAAAATATTAACCTACCGGGTAGCCTTTTACACCGATAGCAACCATGAATCCGGCAAACTACAGACCCGTATCGATCGCGGCATAGAGAGCCTGACACGATTGGTCCAAAATTTCTTTATTGATATATTACCTCTTTTTTCCAGTGCCATTCTGGCCTTAATCGTAATGTACATCCAAAACATGTACGTAGGTCTGGTATCCACAATCGTCGTTCCCATTTATTTTTATGTCAGCTCACTACAGGCAAAAAAACTCAGTGGCGTGCGTCGTACGCTACGCAATCAGCGCGAGCAGAAAACCTCAGGCCTACTCAACCTGGTCAACTCCATCCTCGTCATCAAAAGTTTTGTACGTGAAAAATTTGAAGGTAAAAAACAATACGACCTACAGATGAAACTTATGGAAAGCCAATTGCACACTCGAAAAGTCAACTTCCTCTATGATGGACTCAAGACCTTTATCGAGCAATTTGGCGTAGTTGCCATAATTCTACTAACGGTCTTCCTCGTATTGGATCAGCAGATGACCATTGGGGCCATCATGCTACACATTATGCTATTTAACAATGTATCTGCCCCTATCCGACAGTTACATCGTATCTACGACGATATGAACGATGCCATGATCTATGCCGAAGGATATTTTGACATCCTAGATGCCGATTCAGAGATTGAGCCTAATGGTAGTAGCGCTCCGTCCACTACAGACGGTACTTTTGAACTTCAAAATGTAGACTTTAGCTACCCCAATAGCGTACAGACATTACAACAGATCAATATGCGCATTGAGAGCGGCAAGACCACAGCACTGGTCGGTCTCAGTGGAGCAGGCAAGTCCACCATTATCAACCTACTCTGTAAGTTTTATCTTCCCCAAGGAGGCAATATCCTTCTGGATGGCATTGACATCAACGATTATGACAATAGCGCTTTACGAGAGAAAATAGGAATAGTATTACAGCGGAACCATATCTTCAAGGGGAGTATCGAAGACAACATCCGTTATGGGAAAATAGAAGCCAGTTTCGAAGAGGTGCAGGAAGCTGCCCGCAAAGCATATCTACATGACCAGATTATGGAACTAGCCGAGGGTTATTCTCATGACGCCACCTTGCTATCAGGAGGGCAACAACAGCGGATAGCCATAGCTCGCTTATTCCTAAAAAATCCACCCATCATCTTCTTAGATGAGCCGACCGCCAGTCTCGATGCCATCGCT
Source organism: Sphingobacterium yanglingense (assembly GCA_040395455.1). GTDB lineage: Bacteria > Bacteroidota > Bacteroidia > Sphingobacteriales > Sphingobacteriaceae > Sphingobacterium > Sphingobacterium yanglingense_A. The sequence continues at coordinate 21,132 of JBEBQJ010000001.1, forward strand.
ACCGAACAGATCAAAAACTCGCTAGATGCGATCCAGAAAGACCGGACAGTTGTTATTATATCCCATTCCTTATCCCAGATATTGGATGCAGATTACATTTACGTACTGAAAAAAGGAAAGGTTGTCGAATCAGGCACGCACGATTCCTTAATGGAAATCAAAGGCACTTATCGCGAAATATTTGACGCCTCCGCCCGGAGCCTCAATCTTGACAAACTGGTACAGACCTATAAAGATGATAAATAGAAAGGCTATTCTTTTCGCGAAATCCAAACTGTCGAAATCCAAAGTAGCACAAGCGAAATAAACATTATCAGTGCAGCCAGCATCAGCCCCATCGGAAGGTGGGGTATATAGATGCCCTGCATACCACTCAATCCCTGCACCAGCAACACTAATTCATTACCTATAATCCCACATATAAAAACCAGCATTGCCCATTTTGTCCATTGCGTTGCACAGACAATTTTATTCAAAAACAAAACCACCAAGATAAATAACGTAATTATCCCCAACAAGACTAGATGTAAATACCCCACCACAATAGGTCGAAAGCTATAGGTCAGTTCATGAAATGCAGGTATCAGGGCAAGAGCCTGCAATAACACTTTCAGACTAACGGCCGACAATATACCCAAGAGAACTCCGCCCAGCCACGAGGGAGCTTTATCTTTCCCCCATTTTATCTGTCGTAATAAACCCTTCAACCAGTAAAACCAACTGAAGTTCTGCGCGAATACAGCTAGTACCAAAACAACATACAGTTCCACGGGCAGATCCATCCAAAGAACCGATAGCAAATAAGCTGGAGCACAAGTCCAAGCAAACACCCGATACAATACGCTTCCTCCTGCCACCTCTATCTGACGAGATGCCAGCCAATGCTGCCAAAGGCCCATGCAACTGAAAAAAAACCAACCATTATACTGAAAATGCAGAAAAAAGTAGATCGCGGACAACTGCTTATTCCCATCCACATTATGGGTTGCCTGTAGATAGGCCAGGTAAAAAGTGCCCAATGAAGATACCAGCAAAAACAGCAACGCAGCCCTAAACCACTTACGCACCAAGAGAGACAGCATTGATCGGGCTATCGCATGCCACAGTATGCCCACAAATCCGTAAGACAGCAAAATAGTTAAAGTCGAAAAAATAATAGAATAGCGCCCATAGCCCTGCCATGAGAAGCAGAAAAGCATACCATAAGAAGCTAATATATTTGCTACAATAAGCAATTGGTATTTTTTGGGTAAACAATCAGCAGCCTTCTTATTCAATATCACCATCGCCATCAGTACCATCAACATATGCGATATCCAGCCTGAGAATGCAAAATGTGAATGCGCATGTAGGATATACTTTTGGTTGAACCAAGACTGCGGAAAGATAACAGCACTGCGCATCAACAATCCAAATGCCGCTACCAGCACTAGGTTGAATATCCCTAAGAGGCACCATTGCCGTACCGTGATGGATGATAAGAGTCTGCGCATATCAACAACAAATTTAACCACTTACACCACAATACCCCATGTCGGCCGTTAGCTTTTAAAGTGATTTAAATCACAAACAAGATAAAAAAGGAGGGGTATTAAGGGTTACATGTTTCTCTACTAAAGATACCCCCTTTGAAACGAATTGAGCGCAATTAAAACACAGAATTGTAACCTACATATTCAATCAAGGGGTAATAACCAAGTTATCAACCCCACATATAGACCTATATCCTTTTTACTTAGATTTTGGCGCAACAGACTTAACACCTTAGACTTGGCAAAATACACATTACTAGCCGTAGTATCCAATACCCTACAGATTTCATCGGTCCCCATTCCTTCAATATAAGACAATCGGAATATTTCGGCCTGTTTCTTAGGCAGTTTATCCAGTTCAAGCATAATCTGCTCTAAGAGTTCGATATATATAATCTTAGTGAGCATATCCGTCTCCTCTAGGACAACATTGAGATCTTCTTCCTCCTCTAAGGATACACGACGTTGATAAGCGGAACCAATCTGGTCGTAGCAGGCATTCCTCGTGATAAGATAGAGAAATGACTTGATGTTTTCTACGGACTGTGCCTGTCCTCTACGTTGCCACAATTTATAAAAAGATTCAGAAACAATCTCTTCAGAGAGCGATTTACTCTTCGTTATTTTATAGGCAAAAAAGCGTAAGGGGTCCCCATATTTTGACATAAAATACCTTAATCCTGATTCCTCACCAGATTGGAGCGCTTCAAGATAGTTTAGGGTATTTCTCATTGTTAGTTATCTTCAAAATATTCAAGCGGATTTTCTAATGTAGTAATATTTCGTCAAAAAAACAAACAGCACAAAACCACAAAAAACTGATTTACAACAGCATTCATTATAAAAAAAATAAAAAATAACTATATATCTATAACAATGTCAAACAAATCAAAAGGTCCCCCCTCTATACAGCATCAATAAGCAAACTCCTATCAAAGACAAAGGAGCACTTAAAAAATAAGTGCCCCTCTATCAATAACTCATAATTTTCCGTTTAAATATATCGAAATCTAATTTTGTGCTTGTTCAGGAAGCAAGACAAAACTGCTTATTTTTCGCGTATCCAGTGTTTGCTTTGCAAGCCTTTCTACTTTCTTCTTGTCAATATTCTTGATTCGTTCATCAAAGGTTAAAAGTTCAACAGGGTCTTTCCCCAATTGCAGGTAAGAAACGATAGAGTTATGCCAAAAACCATTCTGCTTGGCACTCACCTCGTAGGTTCTGGTCGATTCGGCTATCACCTTTTGAAGCTCCTCATCCGTTATTCCCCCTTTCGCCAAATTATCCATTTCTTCTTTTACATCCTTGATCAATTCGTCCACACGTGCCGGATCACAAGTAAAACCGACTTGTACCGTGTATCGTGGTGTTGGCACTACCCCTTGGCCTATCCGTACACTCGGTGTATAGACTGCACCTTCTTTACTACGTAGTCTATTCATCAATCGATACTCCAATATATCCTGCACCGCATTAAAATACAATGTACTTTCCGATGTGTTCTTATAAGTCCCTGGCAGTACAATCTGCACTGTTGCACGTTCTTCAGCACCTTTATACACGACCTTATGAATAGCTTTACTTGGCACCTTTACCCCGACATCTTTTATCTTCTCTCGCGTTTTATATGCAGGTAGACTCCCTAGATACTGAGCTAATAGCGGTTCAATAGCGTCGACATCAAAACTTCCGGTAAAGACAAACGTAAAATCGCCTGCATTTGCAAAACGTTCCTTAAAAATAGACAATGCTCGTGCTGTGCTGATTCGATCCACATCGTCTAGCGTCGCAGGCAGACGCCTCCAGTGGTACCCACTCATAATATTATTGACCGTATCCGCAAATACCGCATTAGGAGATTGATATCGATTTTTTATATTTTCCCGCGAATTTTTCAACACACCTTCTATCAAATCCTCTTCAGCCCTCGGGGCTACAAAGTACAGATGCACCAACTGCAGTCCCGTTTCGAGATCGCGTGTACTGGTCTGTCCGCTAAAACCTTCAAAATACTCAGAGATATAAGGACTGACCGATGCCATTTTTCCAGTTAGCTTTTTAGGAAGAGTTTTTGAATCAAAACTTCCTAATCCACTCTGTCCAATGATAGCAGAAGCATTCACAGCCGATTGAAAATCATCTTTACCATATAAAGCCGTCCCCCCTGGACTAAAACCAGATATCAGCACCTGGTCGTTCCTAAAGTTGGTAGGCTTAAGTACCGCTTTCAAGCCGTTCGAAAAAGTAAGCGTAGTCGTACCGAGCTTAGGGTCCTGTTTTTTCGCAACAATCTTTCCCGCTGTGGCAACATCCGTTATCAAATCTCCAGATAGATCCACATCCACATAGGCTTCAATTTTTGACTCTTCAACCTCCGATTTCCAAGCCATTATATCGGACAGCGTAGGGATATTATCCTCTTCTTTAGTTGGCGCCAAAACAAAGATGTCGCGATCTATATCTTGATAGAATTTATCTATACTCTTATAAATCGACTCCAAGGTGATACGATCGATATTATTCTTATAGAACTCATAGTAGAATGTCGCATCTGGATAAGGGGAGTCCTTTAAAAAAACATTTAGATAGGTATCGGCATAGCTTTGCGACCTTGTTTTATCACGCTCACCATATTGGTATGCTTGATCTTCCAAAAAGGAGTGTTTGGCCCGCTGCAGCTCTCCTTCTGTAAACCCGAAGTCTTTCACCCTTTTCAATTCTGTAAAAACGGCCTGCATACCTTTCTTAAACTCGCCAGGTTTAAGCGTAACCGTAATATTGGCAGAGCCCACTCCTGAAAAAACGGAGCTTATCTGTGCAGAAGCACTTACAAAAGGAGGTTCTTTCTGTTTTCTCAAGTCATTAATCCGCGTATTGAGCAGACTATTAAACACCCCTGTCGACAACCCTCTCAAGAGATCATCTTCATTTCTGGTGGGATTTGTTTTATACTTATGAAAAATCTGGACATTTGTCGTCGTAATCTCGTCATCCAATATAGGGAGGTAGTTGTTTTTCCCAGTTAGCTCGACCTTATAGGACGTACGTTCAGGTGCATCTGCCGGATTCTTCAAATCCGAGAACAAGGTGCGGATTAGCTTTTCCACATAGTCGGCATCAAAATCGCCAACAGCTATCACCGCCTGCAGATCAGGTCTATACCAATCCCTATAGAACTTACGTATTTCAGCATGGTCAAAATTCATAAATATCTTTTCCTCACCAATAGGCATGCGCTCTATATAACGTGAGCCGTTCAATAGAATAGGCAAGGTTTTATTTTGTATACGCTGCTGTATCCCCTTACGTTGCCGTTTCTCTTCAAATATAACACCACGTTCTGAATCGATTTCCTCACTCTCCATCTTTACATCCTGTGCCCAGTCTCTCAGTATCTGAAAACCATTGACCAACAATAGAGAATCATCCGAAGGGATTGGTAGCTGATATACCGTCTCATCAAAACTTGTATACGCATTTAAGTCAGCTCCAAACCGTACTCCGGCCTTCTGTAAATAATTGATTAAGTCATTTTTTGGAAAGTTTTTAGTCCCTTTAAAGGCCATATGCTCCGTAAAATGGGCAAGCCCAAGTTGGCTTTCCGTTTCCAATATCGACCCCGCCTTTGTCACTAGATAAAGCACTGCCCGTTGAGCGGGCATTGCATTTTTACGGATATAATAGCTGAACCCATTATCCAACTTACCAGTGACCACCGATCTGTCGGAAGGAAGTGCTCTACTGCCTCCCGTTTTATTGTCCTGTGCATGAGTAGCGATCCCTGACAGTACAAATATTGTTGTACAAGCAGCCTGTGCTATATGCTTTAATATGTTCATATATATTATTATTTTATGAGCGTATTACACTCGGTTTGATCTTCTGTACATCGATTATCATTCCTCCAGGATATTCAATATATTCTCATTTTTGATGATCATCATACCGTGGCGGTCGTCTGAGATACCTGTTGCAATTTTATAAGGATACTTAGCGGCATGCCCCTCCATGACCGTCGGCATGTAGCGAAATTGAACTTTCCTTTGGTTTTTAGCGAGTTCTTCACCTACTTCAACAATATGGGTCGATATGATAAAGTGACAATTTTTATAACTAGAGAACGAGTTAGAAACCGCCAGAGTAGCATCAAATGCATCCTTAACATTCGTTCCTTTAAATAACTCGTCAAATATGATGAGCAAATCCTTCTTACTCGCCACCTCTTGGGCTACGTGTTTGACACGCAATACCTCTGCATAAAAATGGCTATACCCCATATCCAAATTATCGGGAACATTAATCGACGAGAATACGCCCTCTTTTGGAGAAAACTGCATACTTGCTGCCGCAACAGGAAAACCGATATGCGCCAGGTAAAAATTAACACCGATAGTTTTCATGATAGTGGATTTTCCGGCCATATTCGCCCCCGTCAGGAAAATAAAGTTTTCTTGTTTATCCAACGATACCGTATTCGCTACAGGATTCTTAAGCGCTGGATGAAAAGCATCCGTCACTTCAAATATATTTTTCTCCTTATCGACGACATGTGGAATATTAAGTCCCAACGCTCGACTCACCGTACCGACCGCTATATACACATCGATATGCTGCATAAAATCCAAAATGGACACAATGGCAGCCGATGCGCGTCCTCTAAATGCCTGATCAGACTTCAGCTCCTGCGACCAGGATATTTCCTCTGCCGTAGAAAAGGAAGTCTTCAACAAATCAGAAAAGTGTGTTTCTAATAAATCTATATGTTTTTTGATGTCCTCCTTGAGCGCAGGAAGCTTGACCTCACCCAGCAGGTATTGCAAAAATGCATAGACCTGTTTGATAGTCTTCAGTGACGCCAGTATCCCTTTCAGATTATGCTCCTGCTCTTCCCGCAATCCGATAATTGCCAACGCTTGACGGCGAAGCCCCTGAAAAACAATACTGATCGGACTTGTCTGCGAACCTTTCCGCAGATAGTTTTCTGCTTCCGAAAAAATCTCCCTTTCCACAGGGAACTTCAATTCTAAGCGAATAAAATCAGCAAATATCACATTACGGCTTGCAATCTGTTCATGCGTTGTAAAAGGCTCTCGAAACATATTTTCCAACAAGAGCTCTCCACCACTGGTCACCGTCTTATTAAAAATTGAAAAAATCGAATTGCTTTTAAACTTCCCTAGAATATTGAGATCATCCAATGTCTGCTTGTCTGTATAAAATACAGAACCATGGTTTATCTTTCTATTATCCTTTATACCTGCCTCCAGTACATCAATAATCTTTTCATTATTGATAATGACCATCCCATGTCTATCTTCTGTCACCCCTTGGGTCAGTTTGTACGTGTAGGTAGGTACACTACCGTTCATAATAGTCGGCAGATACACGAAATTGATATTAGAACATGCTTCGCGAAGTTCATCAGCAGCCTCTATAATATGCGTAGATACCACAAACATACAATTAGAATGTCGCGCATAGGCTTTAGTGATAGCTACGGTAGCCTCATAGGCATCTTTTACGTTCGTACCCCGAAATAGTTCATCGAATATCACAAATAGATTCTTGCCGGAGGCCAACTCCTCAGATACTTGTTTTACCCGACGTACCTCCGCATAAAAGTGGCTATAGCCCATATTTAGATTGTCTGCCAGATTGATGGTCGTAAATAGACCGTCTCGAACCACAAATTCCATCCTATTGGCCGCCACCGGAAATCCGATGTGTGAGAGATATACAGCAATACCTAGCGACTTCATAAATGTCGATTTGCCCGCCATATTCGCCCCCGTCAGGAAGATAATATTATTAGAGCTATCAATCTGTAGATCATTACCTATTGCACCAGGCACCAAAGGATGATGTAAGTTCTCGAGCACCATAAGTGGTTCGGGCATACTGGCAGTAGATATTACCGACCTAGGCTTTGCAAACGCAAAACTCAATCCCTCCTTTTTTGCAATAGTAGCTACAGCGATATAAACATCAAAAAGATAGATATGCTCCAATAACTGTACGAATTTGCTACGTGACTGGAATCGGACAAGATTATCATATTCCACCATATCCTTAAAACTTGGTTTATGCTGCGACAGATGTTCCGAAAAAGCAAGCAACTCCTGATCTTCCAGAATAGGTCTTAATACATCAATACTTTCCTTAAACAACGCGATAGAAGACTCCTTCTCTAGCTCTTTCAAAAATGCCGTAAGCTGTTCAAATATTTTAGCGGCGACCACAATCCCTTGCTGAATCTGCTTATGCTGGCTATCGGCACCAATCAAACTTCCCACTTTACGCGACACATTATCTTGATCTATCCTTAGGCGACTGCGCTCGTCATTATCCGCCAAATACTGGTCTATCGTATCAAACCATTCTGCCTCAAACGGAAACGGTGTATCCCTATCATAGAAATACTTAATGATATTAGATCGATTATTTATTTTTTCAGCATCCGATAGCGGATACAGAAACATACGCTCCAAGACATCGGCTCCCCCTTTCGTATAGGTTCTATTGAAAAGACTGTAAATGGAGTTCCTTCCCCGCTTTCCAAAAACATTTAAATCTTCTAAGGTCTGCTTATCTACTACAAAAGTCATGTTAGTTGTTTGATATTATACATGTTTAATTGAGGTTATAATAGGCCTGCCTCTAGTCAAGACCGGCCTATTACGATCTGCTTGGTTATCTGCCCCTTCTTCGTATCCAGATCAGCGTTCCAATCAATATCAATCCAATTGGAAATATCCACTTCAATCCAAATCCGGTAAACATCCAACTCGTTTTTGTTGTAGTAATATTCTTATCGATTGCAGGTTCTCTACGCATATCGATCGGCACCTCTTCATCACTCAACCAATAGAATGCGGTACTGATCAGCGAATAATTAGCTGCCCATACATCAGTTCTAGAAATACTCAACTCCGAATTGCTCAACCAATCGGCATCACCTGTAACCAATACCTTCTGCGTTTTGCCATTTATCTTTCTAGACAAGGCCATTACCGTAGGGTAAGGTTTTTCAGCCTCTATTTTCAAATCTCTCGTTACCGAATCATCGATAAAATTGACCGTCTGAAGTTCGTTCCAACTACCTGTAGAGTCTGATGTAAACAAGGTCGTAGCATCAAATCCTTTTGATGGGTCAAACTCCAAACCAGATGCTCCAGGCATAGTCAATACATACTTATTACGCCACATCGTTTTCAGATGATAAGAGAACTCCTGTCCTGCAGCTGTCGGACGCATCATCAACAAATCCGGTTGGAAATTATCCGTAGGCTTTACCAGTACTCCAGGCATAAAGGTCACCCCCAACATATCACCGATAGGCGATGCGTGCTCTCTAGACTCTGGATCACTTGCAAGAATCAAGTTACCTCCTTTGTCGAGGTAAGCTTTTAGGTTTTCTATCTGCTGAGCGCTAAATGTAGCACGCGGCTCGGCGATTACCAAAATTTTGACCGTATCAGATATCGGACGATCTAGGGATACATCCAGAAAGTCAAAACCTTGGTTGATAAGCGAGTGACGGAATGTACGCTCTTGGGCAATCATTTGGTAGCCCCGATCTTGTAGCGAAGTACTCGAGCGTTCGCTATGTCCGGTCACAAAACCGACCGTAGGCAACTCCATTACCATCCGTTTGATTGCTGCTGTAATCTCAGCCTCAGAAGGCTGTACAAACATATCTTCAAATATCCTTACAACAGCATGCTGCCCATCTCCGCGCTCCAATACGCGGAAAAAACGATATTTCTCACTAGCCAGATCGACCTTTGTATTTAACTCTTCAACCGAAGAAATAGGAAATTTCCAGTTACTCAATTTGATCAAAGTATCTATCCGCTGTTTGTCATTCAAATCCGGATAGCGCTCATCTAGATGCTCATTCTTCGCTTTATGGTAGTAGTTATGCGTTTTAAACTTTATTTCCGGTTTGAAGCGCGTATAGTTTTCAAACAACTTCATATTATGCATGTACTGATTTGGCAATCCCCAGTAGTAGTTTTTCTCCAAATAGTTTGTATAAGTATGTATCGTCAAAGGACCATCCAACTTGCTCATCACCTCTTGACTACTCTTCGTCAAGGTATTTATTTTAGAGTAAGTTACATCCTTGTACACTTTGAAATACGGCAACGAACTTAAAAAGCCAACACCCAATAAAATCACCGTTGCAACAACATATTTAGTACATACGACAACGAATGAAGTCTTTTGTCTTCCAATCTGTAGTTTAATGATTGAAAAGCTAACGAACATAGCGATTACAATCAGAAAGTACAGTAAATCCTCACTCGTGATCATCCCCCGTATAAAAGTATCTGCCCGTCCCGATATCGACAGCCAGTAAGCGATATTTCTTACGAATTCGATATCCTGCCACATACTGCCCACCATGTTCAATAATGCTAGTATGGCTAAGGTCCCCATAGCCGCTACCACCGTATAAGAAGTGATAGACGACATAAAGAGACCTATAGCAGCATACGCACACACAACAAGAAACAATCCTAAAAGGCCTGTAAAAATGATAGAATATTCTACATTTTCTATAGCAAACAGTGCATGTATCGAATATACACCCAATACCCCAGTAATAGCCAGTGCGTAGACGACCAGTGCTAAGTACTTGCCAAAGACAATCTGATAATTGGTAATAGGCGATGAATACAACAGTTTAATAGACCCACTGCTCAATTCGCGGCTCATGACCCCCATCGTCAATAGAGGGATATAGAGGTAGAGGTAACTCTGTACAATAGAGAACAATCCAGCTCGCCCTCCAAAAGCACTGGCAGTCACATTATATAACCCCCAGCCCAGTGACACCCTTCTGATATTTTCGTCAAAAATACCGGTATAGACCAATCCGGCCTGAAAAGCAAAAATGACGAGAATCAACCAGGCGATTGGCGAGTAAAACATCACCTGTAGTTCTGCTTTTGCTATTTTTATAATAGTTTTCATATATATTATGTAATTACTTCGTGATACGCTAAACATCTCGTACCTATCTTATTTTCAATACTTTTATAGTGACTTGGGCTCTTCTACCTATAGGCCCTGTATATATTTATTTCGCTTCGGCTTATGTTGTTTTTTTCTTAGACAATTCGGCAAAAATAGAATCAAGTGAACTTTTCTGCTGCGCTATCTCCAATAGCCTCCAGTTTTTTTCCACACTCGTTTTCACAATATCCTCTATGACATCTTTAGCATCCGTAGCAAACGAAACTTTGTATTGCATCCCCGATATCAGCTCGACACCGCTCACTCCGGCCAATGAGGCCAAATCATTGATATTAGGCAAATTGGCTAGACTGACATGGATAGTATTAGGCGTTAAATAGTTGTCAAACTCTTCCAAAGCTCCCGAAAAGATCATGCTTCCTTCATTGATCATCCATATATGATCACATAATGCTTGCACCTCTTGCAAGATATGCGTCGACAACACGACAGTACGCTCTTCGGCAATGGATTTAATCAGGTTACGCACATCCAATATCTGATTCGGGTCCAATCCATTTGTAGGTTCGTCCAATACCACAAAATCAGGTTCATGGATAATAGCTTGTGCAATACCGACCCGCTGTCTGTAACCTCCTGATAGGTTACGGATCAATCGATTACGGAAATGCGTCAACGAACATGTTTCCATTACCTTCTGCACAGCTTCTTTGATTTTAGCATCCGGCATCAAGCGAAGGTGCGCCGAATAGGTCAAAAACTCCTCCACCGTGAGTTCTAGTTGCAAAGGAGGGTTTTGCGGTAAAAAACCAATATGCTTTTTCGCTTCGACCGGTTGCTCGGCAAGATTTACGCCTTTAATATAGATATTCCCATGGCTCTGCTTTAGTACACCGCACATCACATTCATGATAGTCGATTTTCCAGCTCCGTTTGCTCCTAATAAACCGTAAATTCCATTACCATAAAACTCGAAGTTAATATCTTTTACAGCCCATTGCACACTATATCGGTGTGAAAGGTTTTCTACTTTTACAATAGGGTTCTTCATTTATATTTTTATTTTTTAATAAGCATCTGTAGAGTAATCGTCGCGGTACTCCATTATCTCCGTAACCTTACCGCCCACATTGACTTTACTATTTTCAATAATCTTCGGTGCATCTACATTCTTGACATTGATAAGTAAGAAATCACCATTCTCAAATCCCAAGCCTATAGCATTATGACTATCTGCCCCAGCATATTTTATCGCTGTGATTTTGCTATTGAATCGCATATACGATTTATCGTCATCGGTCTTACGATCGACCACACGCAACTCATCGCCATTGGTGTAGAATAGGTGATTTTGTTTATTCCTAAAATCATTCGCTGTTCCCAAAAACTTTGTATCAGGTGCGATATTCCCTCCGGGAAATGCCATTGTTCCATTGACAGGTGAGGCTACATATGTAGCTGACTGATTATCGATCACAAAATCACTCAAGAAAGTATTGCCGTTTTTATCATTATACACCATCGTATATAGATCATGCTGATAGCTCACTCTCTCAAAAGCAGCTGCTCCAAAGTAGATTACTTTAGTCCCTTCAGGCATATTAGCTATCGGTGTTTTTATCTCTACACCAGCCAATTGTCTTACGGGAACGATGTTATAAGGAGGAAACAACTTTATCATCATCACCCTGCGGTTCAACTCATCGTAGACAGGTGATACACTTCCCCATTGCCTCGTTTTACCTATTCCAAAATCAGTGACTTTATACCCTCTTCCATCGATAGCATAGGGTTCACTGATAAACTTACCTCCTAGCTGGTTTTCGGACATTACTTTTCGAAACAATCGGCCATCTACCGTAGCGACATAACTGACCAATCTCGAGTGGAATATATTAGATACCTCAAAATTTGAAGGAACAGCATCCAAAAATTCATCTGTTAAGTTATTTACTCTTTCGAACGTCTCGTTATTAAGTGTAATTGCTCCCTGGCTTGTGATTACCGTTGTCGCACCTACCGGTACCGATATCACGTTAGCTTGTGCATAACGGAGATTCATTGGTTGTCCCAACAGAGGAGTCCGGTTGACGGTTTCATACAGGTTGTCTTTCAGGGTATAATTGACCACTCCACTTAGTGCCTTCCTTTTAAAAAATGAAAGTTTTGAATTACCTCCATTTTCGGATAGAATCAACCAATCCCTCAAATCGAACAGAGGCTTTATGGTGATATGTGTCTTTGCCATGTGTTTGACACCAGTTCTTGTATCGATAATGGTATAAGTCCCCAATAATCCTCCACTCGTCTTACTGATAGGTTCCTTGGTCAGCTTCAACAGGTCATCTGCAGCCAGGTATAAGTTCCGATCCTCAGATAATAGCACGCCATTATACCTCCACTCATAACGTACATTTTTCAAGGTTTCTACCGAATCCTGATCAAAGCGGAACTGAGGTTTCGCCTTGGCAGTATCCCCCACTACCGTAGAGACGTATATTGGGCTTCTGCTCGCATCGAAGCCCCATGTCGGCGCATTGAGCTCTTTGTAATCATAATTACCCTCGTCTTTGAAGCAACCACTCAACGCAAAAACGAGCAAGAGCGGAGCAATCCTATTTATAGTATTAATCATCGTTGTCAATTTTTTGGGAAAAAGAATAATAAATTATAATGCGACACGCATTACCTCGCCATTCTCTTCTAGTACAGGCGGGGTCTGCTGGTTTAACCATTCTTTAAACTGTAAGGTCAGCTTTGTGGCGATATCAGGTCGTTCCTTAATCAGTTCCTCACTCATTTCCCCTTTTACATCCACCTCGGTCAGGAATAACTTGAATTTTTTGTCGGAGTATGTTCCCAAAAGATTTTCTGTAACCTCTTCTGTCCACCAATTTGGTTTTTGGGCCAGTGTACTCACGATGATAGCAGCCCTTCTACGTTCGAGTTGTCCGCCATTGAACCGCTCATTGGGCACTAATTCCACAACCAGCCGAGCCCCTGCTGGCAGCTGCTCTAAGCGGGACGAACGGTGTAACTTAATCTGTATCGTATCCTTTACCGAAAGGCTATCGGGATGAGTCTTTGGGTCAAAAATATATTCAGGATCAATCGTGTACTCGTCGGCATGGGCGGTCGTCAGGTCTTCGACCACGCGCAACTGGAATGGAAGTGGACTATCCAATAGTTTGCCCGATAGGTGAATAACTAGCGACGCCGTAATATCCTGGGTACCGTCCGGATAAAGAAAAAACGAAACCTCTGTCGAATCGGCGGTCTTCTTTCCTGGAAATCTTTCATTTTCGAAGAATTTCTCAAAAAACAACTCATTTTTACCGCTGAACAGGGCGATGTCATCTTTTTTACAGCCCTGTAATAAACCAATGGTACACAGCAGGGTTATATACAAATATCTTTTCATATAAATAATTACTTCATGATCCGCCAGCTGGCGGATCGGTTTGACTTTTAATGGTCATTAACCCGTCCCAACTCGTTGGAATGGAATGTCCGCTTTATTTGTTCTTTATCTATCCTTGTACTGTACGCATGGCTATACCAATGGCAAACCATGCGTATGGTATTGCATATCGCCTATACCTAAAGTTTGACTATTGGCAATGGCAGTAGATATTCCGCCTTGGTAAACGGACGGACTTCTCCCTTACCAAAATTGACAGGTGCAGCCAATCGCTTATACAGATAGAATAGCTGTCCCTCACTGATATACTCTCTACGCGCATCACGGATCAGTTCCTCTTGAAATGTCTCCCAACTGGATACCTGACGCGTACTGGATAGACCTCGCGCCTGTCTGATGGTAGCGATAGTTTGGGATGCCGTTGCAAAGTCACCCTTCTTGGCATGATATTCTGCTATGATATAGCGGAGCTCGGTACTACGGATTGCAGGAATCACCATCGCATTTTTATCTCTAATAGCATCGTCTTCACTGATAAAGTACTTGCCCGAAATAGGGTGTAGCGAATTGGCCATGTAAATCAAAAAGCGTGATCGATAGTCTGCATTAGACTCATCAACACCATCATGAGATTCGAATATCTTTTGTGATTCTGTATTGATTACAAACCAAGTAGGATAAACGGAAACAAAATTACGCATGAAGTAACTATTCAAGGAAAGGTCTTCATAAGCCTTTCCATTATGGAGTGCAAAGATTAGGTTACTTGCCGTCTTAAGATCTTTCTTCGTATCCCAATTATTCGACATTACCCCGGTATAGATATCCGATGCAAATGGTTTCGATTTACTTCCATATTGACCTGTTATCTCTAGTCCAAGTACCTTTGAAGCGTAATCAAAAGCTTTTTCCTGATTGCCTTTATAATTATACACCCGAGCCAATAAGGCCTGTATCGCATAGTGATGCAACCTATACCCTCTTCCTTTGAAGAAATCGTCGTATTTTCCAGGGTTACTATATATCGGTGTACTATAATCAAACTCATTGTAGAAACGAGAATTGGCATCAAATAAAGTTCCCTTCCCAACTTCGGAAGTATCCCAAGCCACCACCAGTTTTTCAGCTTTTTCGAGATCAACGATTACCTTATCCAGAAATTGGGCTACCGGTATTGACGTAGGGATTACGGTCGGATACACATCTACATACGGTACATAGCTAGCGCCATCATCATTCACCGGTGCGGGTGCATACAATCGCAACATGTCAAAGTGAAGCATTGCCCGTACAGCGAGGGCTTCTCCATGGATCATATCTTTCTCCATTTGCCCCTCTGGGAAAAAGTCTTCAGGTTTGGTTTCTATATTCTGTATGATATTATTTGCATTGGCAATGACATTGAATGCATCAAGCCACATTTTATCCAGCTCTGGTGCTAGAAAAGTATTATCATATTGGAGATTTCCTGCAGCTATGTACTTTTGGCTTTGCGTCACCTGAGGTCCACGGTTTACGTCATATTGTTTGGATATACAATCCACAATACCAAAGGTCAAATCTCTACCATATAACGTAGGCCCTCCCATAGAGCGATAGAGACCATTTAACACAGCTCTGAAACCTGCAGGAGATTTCAATATCTCGTCTTCCGTCGGCTGGTTTTCGGGGGTTACGTCCAACCATTTATTACAAGCACTTAGTGTAAGTGTCAGTATAGTTATTAGAGTGATATATTTTTTCATACAAACTTTACAGATTAAATGAGTGAATTAAATACCCACAGTTAACGTGAAGGTTACATTTTTGGCATAAGGATAACTTGTTCCCCGTTCTTCTTTGACCGTTGACCAGCGGGCTACTTCATTGAGATTTGCTCTAAAGCCTAAATTGCTTAGCTTAAGACGTTCTAGCGTCGGCTTTCTAAAGTCATATCCAAATGATATCGAGCTCAGGCTAAGGTAGCTGTAGTTCTGTACGAAGCGGTCCGTAGGACGCGTAACCCGATTAGAGCCAAAGTTTAAACCGTAAAAAGGCGCCAAGTCCCCTGGTCTTCTCCATCTTTCAGTAAGCACCCTTCTGTCCACATTACTATTTCTGATATCTGCATTTTCAACCTTATCAAGCAATGTTGAATTATAGGTCTGCGCTCCCCATTGGTATAAAAGAGAAGTATTGACATAAAAACCTTTGTAACTAGCATTGATACCGAAAGCCCCTTGGGCAGATGGATTCGTATCACCGACCACCACCTGGTCTATTGCCGCCCAAGTGTAAGTACTGGTTCCATCTCTTTTGATAAAGCGCTCTTTACCATTGGCTGGATCTATACCTGCTGATTGCACGGCATAGATTGCTGTAGTTGAAGCCCCTTCATAATAACGTGTTGCCGGCTTTTGCTTCAATTCAGGATAAGAATTAAACTCCGAATCGTATTCTCTATTCAAGGCCTCATTATAGGCATGTGACGCCGCTCCGAGTTCCTTTATTCGGTTTTTATTAGCAGCAAGGTTACCATACAATGCGACCACCCAGTCCTGACTCTGGTAAGCTGTAGCACGTACATTCAGCTCGATACCGTTGTTGACAATAGTTCCTGAGTTTGCACGGTAAGTCGCAAAACCAGAAGCCTGCGCAATAGAAACCTGGTCGATTAGATCGTACGTAGCTTTATCGTAATAAGTAGCCGTGATATAGTATCTATTGTTCAATAATCCCAACTCAAAGCCTGCGTCCAAAGTTTTGGTAGTCTCCCATTTTAGTGCCGGATTCCCTAGGTATATAATAGATGCAGCCGGCCCAGTATAGTACCATGCCCTATCATCGATTTTGTAAGAAGTAATAGCTGTATAAGCCGGAAAGTTGACCTTCCCCGTCGCTCCATAAGTTCCTCTCACTTTTAGCGTACTGACATACGGATAATTCTGCATGAAGCTATAGTTATGGATATTCAACCCTGCTCCAAAAGCCCAGAAAGGTGCTATTTTTTTATCTGTACCAAATTGGGACGACCCATCGAAACGTAGGGAAGCATCCACCAAATAAATATTATTGAAAGAATAGTTGACCGAAGCCAATGTACCAAACAGTCTTGTTTTAGCCGACGAATACCCCGTCTTCTCTTTCTGTTTGGCTGCATATACGGGCCCTTGGAGATTCCCTAAACTGAATCCAAGATACTGCATATTATATCCCTCTTCATAGGTCTCACGCGCATTCACACCAATCGTCGCATTGATAAAATGCTTATTGACCATCTTGTTGTAGTGGAGGAGCATATTGGTATTCCAATTATAACCATTACCAAGGTCTTCCGTCAGCGATCCCCGCTCATCCTGTGCCACGTAAGAGTCAAACTCCCTCGGATCTTTATATGTACCTTGTTTATTGTCCGTCTTTGTTACGCTGAACTGCCCTCTGAACTGTAACCCATCCATAATGTACCAATTGGCGCTCAAATTGTTCTGTAACTCATTGATATGTCCTTTCCCGGCATAACTATCCAAAGTCGTACGCCACAGCGGATTGATATTATTTGATCCCAGCCCAGTTTCAAGGTAATGTTTTATCGACCCATCTTCTTCATAAATCGCTTCGTAAGGCTGTTGTTTAGCATAGGTACTAAACGTTCCATAAGGCGACTCGGACATACGCACGGAGTTGAAAGTTACCTGGTTTTTCAAATCAAGTTTCTTGCTTCTATAATCTACTGTCAATCCTGCACCACTACGATCCCGATAAGACCCTTTCATTGCTCCATTATTCTCGTCATGATTGACATTAATGGCATAACGGATACTCTCAGCTCCACCTTCGACCACTAAACTATGCTTATGGTTGAATGCATTTCGTAAAGGCTGGGCTAGCCAATCAGTATCAATACCACGAGCAATACGATTTTCGATATCATTGTATTTAAGCTGATCGGTTGGATTCTGCATATTATAAACTCCCGACAACAACTCTGCTTCCAATTTTTCTTTTGCATTGGTCAGATTATAATCGGATAAATCTGGAAATTCGATTCCTCCAGACAGGTTATAAGAGATACGCATTTGTCCAGGTTTTGGAGGTACCGTAGTGATTACCAAAACACCATTAGCGGCACGCGACCCATACATCGCTGTAGCAGCGGCATCCTTCAAGATGGTTACATTCTCAATCCTATTGATATCCATATCATAGATAGTCTGAGCCGACACTTCGAATCCGTCTAGGATAAAGATGGGTAGATTAGGGTCATTTTTTAACGTCGTTCGCTGACCGCTCTTCAAATTCTCTGCTTCAAGGCTTTTATCCATGCCTATACTTCCCTCACCACGAATGGTAAATTGAGGCAGATTATTAGGATTTGAGCCCCAATTACTATTCTCTTTGATACGAAAAGAAGGATCAAAATGCTGCAGGCCTTGGATAATCCCATTCGGGTTGATTTTTAATAACTGCTCTTTGGTTATCGTCACCGCATTCCCGGTAAAGCTTTCTTTACGGATATTAGTATATCCTGTCACCACCACATCCTTCAGCTTTCCGTCCTCTGGCGTCAATACTACAGCACCTAGATTAGTCTTTGCTTTTACCTCTACGGGTGTATATCCCAAAAAAGAAAAAACAAGGCTACAATAAGATGGCACATCTGGCACCATAAAAGTCCCCGAACCGTCGGCCGATTTGGCGATCTTAATAGTCTGTAGCTGACCAGCATCATCACGTACCACAACGCGTATCGTAGCACCTACTAGCGGACGGCCAGCAGCATCTGTAACATGCCCCTTAACAGTTAGTAAGTCTTGGACATCTTCCATGATAGTTGTCGTCCTGATCTCAATTGATGTGTTTTTTATTCTTTTCGGCTTAATGATAATCGTTGGGCCTTCCATTACCCATACCGCGTTAACCCCTGTCAACAGCTTGTCGATAGCCTGATTCAGACTTAGATTTTGGATATCGACATTCACTTTAACTTGCGCCAATTCCTTTCCATTAAGAAAAAAAGCATGCCCGCTCTGTTTCTGGATATCGCGCATCGCTTGCACTAGAGATATGTTTTTTGCACGAAGCGTAATGGTTTGGGCAAAACTATCAGCAAATAATGCTGAAATGTTTAGCGTAATAAGTAGAACTACTAGTTTCATAATCAGCAGCAAACGTTTTGATAGAGCGCATAGGAACCCTCTATGTTTTTGCATTAAAATCATATATTTGTACTGTTTAGATCGTATTATAATTTATTGTTCAAATCGCACAAAACTCTTCGGAGTTTTGGGTTATGGTATGTATCTAGACTCGACCGGAGCGTGTTGCTGCACAATCCGGTTTTTTTATGATACCCATTTTGGTTAGGTTAGCTTTCTTTTTCCATCTTCATTTTCTTTAGTTTAATGTGGTCAGTTAGATTGTTAGTTAATTCTTTTCTTGGTTATTCAGTACGATCAATCGGTTTTGGCCGCCCAATTGTTCTAGCCTAAATTTCAGGCCACTAGTTTCTAATATCTTGAGGACCTCAGCAAAGGATTGCGAGCGGTCTATGGTTCCGTATAGATGGGTCAGGGGTATATTTTTATCGTATAGCGTTTCAAAATCATACCATCGACTCAGCATCTTAAGGGCATCCCTTAATTCTGTTTCATTGAAAATAAACTCGTTTTGTATCCAGGCGAAATAAGATTCCAGTTCTACTTTTTGTTTTATCAAAGAATGACCATCCGAAACACTTTGGTCTCCAGGGGATAGCATCAGTGACTTCCCATTCGACAGCACCTTGACGCTTCCTTCGGCAAGCGTAGTCTTTACATAAGCTTCGTCCTTATAAGACATCACATTAAAGTGAGTCCCCAACACTTCAATTTCTTGTCTATCTGTTTTCACGATGAAAGCCTGTCCTTTATCCGATTTACTTACCTCAAAATAGGCTTCCCCTTCAAGTTGTACCATACGCTTATCCCCTACAAACCGCGATGGATAAGATAGTTTAGAGTCAGCATTCAACCACACCTTCGTCCCGTCTGAAAGAGTCACTTGATAGCGACCACCCCGTGGCGTCCGTAACTCCAATTGGGCAATCTTTTCCTCCATAGATTCGGAGATTATAGACCCATCCTCATAGGTGAGATCTTCGCCCAAAACAATTCCCTCTTGCGTTTCGCTTAAAGAAATAACCTGTCCATCAGCAAATCTTAATTGAGCCTGCTTTTTTCCTGGTGCAAGATCTGCTATCAGTACAATATTTTTTTCTTCTCTCGTAGTATTGAAATAATAGACTCCAAATATCGAGAACAACAGGATTGCTGCCGCATAAGGTAGGTATTTACGGTAGCTATTTCTTTTTATTCTTGGAGTCTGCACCTCCTCATCCTGGGCAATCCTTGCAAACGTCATATCCGCCAATCGATTGCCCCAGGTTACTCCCTCATCCTTGGCACAGAGCTCGATCCAACTCGCTACATCATCCAGAACAAGATTTTCATCAGTTAGATCTTCCAACAATTGCGCATTTGAAGGACTAGATGCTGCCCATTGATCTAAAACAAGCTCTTCCTGAGAAGTCAAAGTACCCTCAAGCTTTTTTTTGATTATACGCGCAATTTCAGTAGTGTCCTTCATTTTTTAGATTATGTCTCGTAATATCTAGAACGATATACAACGACAAACCTTAGTGGATTTTATAAAAAAAAACGAATCAAAACATAACAAACTAATAACCAACGATTTTTATTAAAAATAAATATTCAGACCATAAAAAAAAGAGTGAAAACCATTGCTTTCCACTCTTTTTCACTTCGTTAGATTCGGACTTTTCAGTATCCTATCTACTCTACCAACTTTCCTTTTCTTATGTATTATCTGTATAAAATATTCTCCAGCAAATAGATTACACACTATAGAGATTAAGGTGCAAATGCTGTTTTTAAGCAAAATTTGTTAATTTTACGTATGCATCCGAAAGAAAAGAAAGAGCTTTTTACACTGTTGTATGACAGCCATTGGATGAAACTCTATTTCCATTCCTACAAAATGATTGGAGATAAAGATGAAGCCCGGGACATTGTGCAGGAAGTATTTACCAATCTATGGGACATCTTGGACCAGGTCACCATTACACATTCCTACAGCTCTTATTTGTACCGTGCTATACGAAATGTAGTCATCAATAGAATCTCACAAAATAAGCTCTGCGACAAATTTACGGACTACAGCAGCACAACCAACGCCTTAAATAGTGTAATCACTCCCGAAGAAGCACTACGGGAAAAAGACCTCGCTTATCTCATTCAACAAGAGATTGACAATCTCCCCAAAAAAATGGCTGAGATTTTCAAAAAAAGCAGGTTCCAGAACCAGAGCTATAAAGAAATCGCAGAAGACCTTTCCATTTCCGAAAACACCGTAAGGAAGCAGATTCACAACGCGTTGGTGATCCTTCGCAAAAAATTAAAATATATTTTCATTTTGTTCTACCACTAATAGCTTAGTTGTTTGTCATACTACCAAATTAACCCAATTTGGATAATGACAACACCTAAAATAACAGGAGAACTCCTACGCAAATACGTAACCAATCAATGTACTGAAGCTGAACGAGCCCATGTAGAATCTTGGTATAACGAACAAGCCGAGCACAACCACCCTTCCCAATCCTTGGAATGGGAGGATATTGAGGCTACAGATCGGTACTTTCAGACGGTATTCAAAGACAAACTCATCCAAAAGAAGCCTGCAAAAGTCCATAGATTCACTTTCTCAAAAGTTGCGGCAGCTATTGCAGTATTAATAAGCCTGAGTCTTTTGGTTTATTATTATCAGTATTCTGACAAAAAGACTTCTCCTACCACGCTTACTGCACAAAACTTCAAACCAGGCACATTTCAGGCTAATATCCAGCATGGTTCCCGAACAGAGGAAAGTACCATGAGTGGCCATGCCCTCGTTCTGAAACAACAAGACATAAGCGAAACTCTTTTGGTCAGCACCTCCACTGGACAAGAATACCAACTGACATTGCCGGATGAGACTGTCGTCTTTCTGAATGCGCAAAGTAAAGTGACCCTTCCTACAGATTACAACCAACAGAACCGTACAGTATACCTTGAAGGCGAAGCCTTTTTTAAAGTTGCCAAAGACAAATCCAGGCCCTTTATTGTGCATGTTGCCGATGCTCAAGTCGAAGCATTGGGAACGGAATTCAATATCCGCTATTACCCTTCGGAGAATCATACTTTTGAAACATTTCTCAAAGAAGGTGCTGTCCGCCTGACCCACAACAAAGAAGAACTCATCATGGAACCTGGCGATGCACTCGTCGTCAATACATTGACCGGACAGAATCAGCTCCAAAAGAAACAGGTCGACCTACATCAACTGGCTTGGAAAGAGGGATATTTCGAATACAATAATACCCCCTTGTTAGACATCGTCCAGGAACTGGCACGATGGTATAATTTTGAATACGAGATTGACCCGGCGTACAACAGTAAAACATTGAGTGGTAAAATATCCCGTCAGCAGCCTTTTCAGGAAATTCTAACTATACTACAATTTTCAGGCATTCCTTATCAAATGCAAGACAATCTATTAAAAATAACACCTAATAAATAAACAATCTAATCACATTATGAAGTACTCTTTTACTTTTTTGTACATTCTACTCTTTTCTTGGAGTAGTTTTGCCTTCAGCCAAAAATTCACGCTCCATCTACGGGCTGTAAATTTTGAGCGCTTGACACAGGCCATCGAACAGAAAACCAACTACAAATTCGTCTATGATCCTACAGAAATAGGTATCAATAACTCCTTCAGTGTAGATGTCAAGGACGGGAGTATAGAAACCATCTTAGACCAAGCCTTCAAAAAACAAAAGATTAAATATCAAATCATCAGAGAAACCATCGTCGTCAAGGCCGGTGCTGAAAAAAACAACAATTTCCAACAAAGTATAACTGGAACAGTGGTAGATGAAGATGGGAAAAGCTTACTGAATGTCAGTATTCGTAATAAAAGTACGAATACTACGACAGCTACCGATGAACACGGAGCTTTCAAAATTACAGCCACGACCAGAAACACACTGGTATTCAGCAGCGTAGGCTTCAAGAGCAAGGAAGTTGTAATAGCGAATCAGCACGAATTGCACATCACACTAACACCTGACTTGGCAAATCTGGATGAGGTCGTCGTCATCGGATACGGTACATCTTCCGTCCGCAAAAATGTTGGTTCCGTATCTAGCGTCACAGCCAAAGATCTGGATAAGCAACCGGTTCTCGACCCCTTAGCAGCTATGCAGGGACGGATTGCCGGACTCAACATATCGTCCAACAGTGGTCTTCCTGGCGGTTCCTTCAATGTACAGCTCCGTGGGGCCAACTCTATCGACAATGGCAACAACCCTTTATATATTATAGATGGTGTTCCTTTCGCAGACAATCCGATGAACCAATTTACCAATGCCAGTGGAAATCAGAGTCCCCTAGCCATTATCAATCCAAAGGACATCGAGCGTATAGACGTACTTAAGGATGCTGATGCAACTGCTATATACGGTTCTAGAGGAGCAAGCGGCGTCATCCTAATTACAACAAAAAAAGGAAGTGCACAAAACCTCCGCATCAATGCGGGACTGAATGTAGGAAATAGCCACGCCATCCAAACACTGGATTTATTAAATACGGAACAATACCTTGAGATCCGAAAAGAGGCATTCAAAAACGACAATACAGTAATGACAGAAACCAATGCTCCCGATTTGCTGACCTGGGATCAGGCTTCGTACCACAATTGGCAAAAGGAACTTTTTGGAAATAAAGCAGCATTCAATACCATGCAGTTGTCATTCACAGGTGGTAGCTCCAACCTGCAATACTTATTCAGTGGAAACTACAATAAACAAGGAGATGTATTGCCTAATGATAAAAACTACCAACGTGGTGGTGGTATGTTATCCATAAATAGTCAATCCCCTTCGGGGAGGTTCAAGCTAGCAGCTTCAGCTAACTTTAATGCTGACAGGAATAATACCATAGCATCTGACCTTGCGCAGTACTATAACCTAGCTCCAAACTATCAGCTATACAACGAAGACGGCAGTTATTATTGGTTTGGTAACAGCCTACAGAATCCAATGGCCTACACCGAACGCGGTAGTGTGAGCCGGAGCAAATCACTACTAGCAAATAGTACCCTATCCTATCAGGTATTCTCTGATCTGGAAGCCAAAATAAGCTTAGGATACAACCACCAAACAATGAGTCAGCTACAGACACTTCCATTGGTTGGATTCAATCCGCTAAACAATACCGGGTCTAGTGCACGATATGGCGATAGCAAATTCAACTCCATTATCTTTGAGCCACAATTGAACTACAGCAAACAAATCGGTGACCATGAGATTCGCGTATTACTGGGTGGTACCTGGCAACAAACCGTCAATGAAGGACAAAGTATAACAGGTACCAAATATTCTACAGATGCACAGCTTGAAAACATCAAAGCAGCAGGTGCACTGACCGTAAATGGATACAATTACGGTGACTATCGGTACCAGTCCGCATTTGGACGTATCAACTACGGCTATAAATCCAAGTACTTGTTCAATGTGAGTGGAAGAAGAGATGGTTCATCCCGATTCGGCCCCAACTACCTATACGGTAATTTCTACTCCACTGGTGTTGCTTGGGTCTTTTCAGAAGAAGATTTCTTAAAGGACAATGGAATATTGAGCTTCGGAAAACTACGTGGTAGCTTAGGTCTTACCGGCAATGACCAAATTGGCAATTACCGCTACCTAGACACTTGGGGACCAGGCTTTGCCTACCAAGGGTTGGCAGGATTATCCCCTACACAAGCCTACAATCCGGATTACAGATGGGAAGAGAATACTAAGAGAGAGCTGGGGCTAGATTTAGGGTTCTTAAAAGACCGTATATTTCTGACCACCAACTATTATAACAACAGATCTGGCAATCAGCTTATCGATATACAACTTGCGCCGCAAACAGGTTTTGACAGTTATCTTGGTAATCAGCCCGCACTTGTACAGAACTCTGGTTGGGAGTTTGAGTTGAGCAGCACCAATCTTCGTAAAGAAAATTTCTCCTGGAGCAGCAACCTAAACCTTACTATTCCAAAGAATAAACTCCTGAAATACCCCGATTTGGAAAACTCAACAGCTGCCAATAGATATGTAATCGGCGAATCGATACGTATCGTCAAAGGGTACGAATTTACAGGTGTAGACCCTCAGACTGGCCTCGCTCAGTTTAAGGACCAGAATGGCGATGGCGCATTGAGCGAAGCCGGTGACTTTATTGTCATGGGCGATCTATTACCTCGTTTTTATGGAGGTTTTAACAATACTTTGACATACAAAGATATTTCCTTGAGCTTCCTGCTTCAATTTGTAAAACAGGAAGGCCCTAGCATAGGTTACGGTCCTATGGCCAACCATATCGGTGCAATGGCCAACATGGATGTCGCTGTATTAGACCGTTGGCAACAGCCAGGAGATATCACCAATACTCCACGAGCTACGAGCAGCGCGTCAAGTCCTGCATATACTAGCTTCCGCAACCAATATCGTTATTCGACAGCTGTATGGGATGATGCCTCTTACCTACGTCTTAAAAATGTAGCATTGTCTTACGATTTATCCAAGTTCAGTCAGCGGATCAATATCCAACAGATGAGCATACACTTTAATGCACAGAATCTATTTACCTGGACTTCATTCCGTGGTATGGATCCGGAGATGCAGGGTTTTGATCGCTCAAATTTATCTCAGGTAAATCCATTTGGATCAGTAAGAACTATCACCACACCAAGTGTACGCACCTACACTTTTGGTGTGCAGGTATCATTTTAATTTTTTAAAAACTCCATATTATGAAACGTAAAAGAATTCTATTATATTCCGCTTGTTTGGCCTCTATACTCCACCTGAGCTCCTGTGAGAGCTTCCTAGGTATTGACCCTCCAAAAGACCGCGTAGCCGCCGAAGATGCCTTCTCAGACAATAAAACTGCCGAGGCTACCGTATTGGGGCTCTATGTCGGCATGAACAACTATAACAACCAATTCGGCAGTGCTTTACTGACAATATTACTATCAAGTGCTTCGGACGACTATTATTCCGCATTTACCTCATACGACGAATATAAGTACAACAATATCACTCCGAGCGCCAGTTACCTGGATCGTCTTTGGAGCCAGCCCTATGGTTATATCAACCATGCCAATAAGATAATTGAAGGCCTAGAAGCCTCGAGCCTTAATGAAGGCGTAAAAAAACAACTCAGTGCAGAAGCCCGCTTCATCCGTTCTTTTAGCTTTTTCTATCTCACCAATCTTTTCAACAAAGTACCTTTGGTGACAACTTCAGATATCAATACGTCCAATACACTGGGCCCCTCTACCCAAGAAGAAGTTTACCAATTTGTCATTGAGGATCTAAAAAGAGCTGAATCTGATATTTCAGATGAATACCAAGGTACGCAACAGGGAGCAAGTGCGGAACGTATCCGTCCCAACAAAAAAGCCGTTTCGGCCCTCCTCTCGCGGGTATATCTATACAAGAAAGACTGGAAAAACGCAGAGACCACCGCTACAACAGTAATCAATGATACCCGTTATAAGATACCCAGCGATCTGAACACCGTATTCTTAAAGACCAGCCAAGAGGCCATCTGGCAGCTACAGACTGTCAATACAACCACCGCTGGAGTAAACACTTGGGAAGGCTTTACCATTGTACCCGCGACAGCGACCGCACGGGGTTATTACAATGTATATCAGCCTACAGTAGACTCCTATGAGGCAAATGACAAGCGAAAAGACAACTGGTTGAAACCTTATACCATCACATCAGGCACATTTTACATGCCCTATAAGTACAAAGTACGCACCGGAAGTCCCGTAACAGAATACAACACAGTATTACGATTGGCAGAACAATACCTAATCCGGGCAGAGGCACGCTTGAACCAAGGCAAAACAGCAGATGCTATCACCGATATCAATGTGATACGGGAGCGCGCCGGATTGACCTTATTGCCAAACACACTCAGCCCCGAAGAGACGGCATTGGCTTTAGAGAAAGAAAGACACTTAGAACTTTTGGGAGAATGGGGACACCGTTGGTTTGACCTTGCAAGAACAGATCGAGCAGTTGCTGTACTTTCGGTTACCAAAGGCAACTTTACACAAGCCGACACGAAGATCCCTATTGCCGAGTCTATACTACTAAGCAACAAAAAACTAGAACAAAATGACTAGAAAAAGCACTTTGACCGCTATGGCTGCCCTTCTTATAGGGAGCCATAGTTTAATAGCCCAGCAGGCAGCGGTCGATATCCATCCTCAGAAACCAACTGCAAATGATAACGTACAGATACGTTTTTGGCCGCAGCGAACTGCATTACCGGATACCATCAGTGCCTACTATTTAAATTTCAGCTCCTCCAATTACTATGAGATGCCCCAGCGTCTTAAAATGGAGAAAAATGAGGACCATTGGCAGGTATCCTTCAAGTTACCTTTCTATGCCAACTTCAGTTCCTTTACCATCTCGGATTTCAAAAACGAATGGATCCAACAGCCGACAGACAGTACCCATTACGAATTGTTTGTCTACCAAGACGGCAGGTTGAAAGAAGGCAACTACCTCGGCAAAGGCTATAGCATTGGTGTCCAGAACAGGAAATCCCCCTATATGGAGCAGCAACAGCAAGCGTACTTTAAGAAGGAATTAGAACTATTCCCAACAAACTATGAGGCACAGCTTAGGATACTTGCTTATGAAATGAAAAAAGGTGACGAAATACAACAGCGACGGTCACACCAACAAGCGTTACGGGTAATCGACAAAAAATTCAGGAGTGCCCCTACCGATGGCGGCAACCTGAATAAAGTCACCATGGGCTACCTAATCATCGGAGAAAACCAACGATTAGATTCTATCCGACAAGTCGTAATAGACGAATTTCCAAACAGCGAATTAGGCATAACCAACCAACTCAATAAGCTATTCAAGAGCACAGATAGTGTACATGTAGTACAGGGAATAGATAATCTATTGAAAAACAAGGATAAAACAAATGAAAAAGCATTCCAATCGGCTTACGCTTACCTATTCGAGTACTATGTACGAAAGAAAGATGCCTCCCGGGCGGCACACTACCTTTCGTTAATAAAAGAAAAGGAGACCAATCCCTATACCTGGCGTTCCTATAGCGAATATGCAAGTCTACTATTAGAGCATCAACTATTATTGGACTCGGCCTATGTCCTGAATGAACTCGTTCTTGACCATATCCAAGAATTTCCAGTTACCCTTGTCCGTTATTTCCCAGAGACCGGATATTTGGTCGCACACGATAACCAGAAGACAGCGAAAACAGCAAGAGCCAAAGCTACAATATTAGCCACACAGGGATTGATACAGTATTACCGCGGCAGAAAGGACGTCGCGTGGCAGATTTTAGCCCAAGCGTACCCCCAGCTAGACGACACCCCGTTACTTAAAAAGATTGCAGACCTCTATAAACAAGAATCCAACTATAAGGAACAGACTGCTGTATTAAGGCTTGCTTTTAAACAAACCCCTCATGATCAAGATATCTTAAAGGCTTTGGCTGAAAGTCTAGGAAAGCAAGGCTTTGACAACAGTCAAGTTGCAGTTTATCAAGAACAGCTACTACAAGAATGGAAAACCGATTACTTCAGTGAACTGGATAAAAAAGTGATTGACAACAAAGCTTTCCCTCAAGAATTATCTATTGTCGACATGCAAGATCGCGCGTTGACGGCGGCAGACCTAAAGGGCAAAGTGGTCGTAGTCGACCTTTGGGCCACCTGGTGCAAACCCTGCCTTGCTTCATTTCCTTATGTACAGCAGGTCTACGAAAGATATAAAAACGACAGCAGTGTTCTATTTGTAATCCTCAATACAGGTAGTGGCAATAGCTTGGAGGATGCACAGAAATGGACATCCCAAAATCAACAATACAACTTCCCGGTTTATTACAATAAAGACAAAAAACTGAACGCCAAACTGGAAGTAACCTCCATCCCTACCTCTTTTATCCTGAGTCCAACAGGACAGATTGTTTTCAAAAAAGTAGGTTCTGAAGGCGAAAAGATACTAGTCGAACTTGACGCTATGATCGACTATGTCAAGTCGCGGCATAAACAATAAAAAACAGCGCCCGAGAGATTGGGCGCTGTTCTTGTAATACTTTTATTAATGTTATTTTATTGAGAACAATTAAAAATTCTGTCCAAAACAAGTTACTAATAAGAATGCCATATAAAGGTTAATATCCTTTTCTTTGAAAATTATTCGGAGCGTAGAGAGTGCTTTTGACTTCGCAAAGTACACAGTGCTAGAAGTCGTACCTAGTGCATCACAGATTTCCTTTGTATCCATTCCTTCTAAATAAGACATACGAAAAACATCAGCCTGCTGTTTGGGTAATTTTTCCAACTCTTCGACAATCTGCATAATCAATTCTACATAAATAATCTGGCCCAACATATCACCGTCCTTTCCTTCAATATCTGTCCATCCAGTCTGCGACAAAGATACCTTCTTACGGTATGCAGAGCCCATGTGATTATAACAGGAATTTCGGGTTGCTAAAAATAAAAAGGACTTGATAGCATCGTAACTAGTCATCTTCTCTCTTCTCTCCCAGAGCTTACAAAATGATTCAGAGACAATCTCTTCAGAGACTTCTTTATTCTTTGTAATTCTATAGGCATAAAAATGTAAGGGATCCCCAAGTTCTGCAATAAAATACTCTAAGCCTAGTTCATGCCCAAGACATAAAATTTCGACATATTTTAGGTCATCTTTCACATTCTAGAGGTTTAAATAATTTTGTCAGCATAACTAAGTTAAGCAAATTAAATCAAAAGCTACATCAAATAAACATTAAATTCAAACTATAGCAGCTACCAAATAGTTTAGCGCTAAATTAGATAAATACACATAGAAATACTCCCTTCAACCAATTATATAACGAATATATAACATACACCTAACACGAGGAATATGTTATATAATCTTTTAGACAACAGTATTATTTCAATACACCATTTTCCCAAACAACCCTCTCTCCCCAAAAAGGCAGAATTGTATTTTCACAGACCACATTTGGAAGATGCTTCAAGGTCTGTGTGATAGAAGCCTGTCCTTTAGGATACGGCTTATGTCTCATCTCGATTAAATGCGACAGAACAGCATAATTGGTTTGTACCTGCCCTTCGCCCTGTCCCAAAATTTCATTTTCTCTTGCTGCTCCCCATCGCAATACGACTACATCCACTGGTCCCTGAACATTTTTAAATCGCTGTGGATCAAAACCGGAATCGCCACAATGTAGTAGAGAAAAATTACCAGTATCTTCACCACAGTCAATACGAACTACCGCAACAAAATTGGGAAGTTCAGGACTTCTTAAATGATCTGATATATCGGTTTGTAGTGTAAAATTACCAATCTTATAACTTGTCGCGGTGGTCGAAAAATATGGCGCATTATCTACGTCAAAATTGGTTATTACAGGTTTTCCCAATTGTTTCATTGCTGCTATCAACTTCACATTCGCGTGATCGCCATGATTATGCGTGATGTACAAGAAGTCCAAATAAGGAACCAGCTTTTCTGCTAGACGATGGTCTACATCTATTCCAAAACAGCCTGAAGGGGTCTTTACCACAAAACCCATATTATACAGCATCCACACAGATGCTGTACCTTTTTTGACCTTTATTGTTTTTACCTCCTGCAACACCTTTTCAAACGCCATTCTATAGGCATAAAGGATAGGTTCTTTATGTTCCAATTCTTCGGCTTCTTCCTCAGATTTCTTCAGGTACTCTTTAAATGGAATATCCGAATAGGGGTCAGAATACGTTTCGATGGTTTTTAACAAAGACACTCGCTCTTCGTTCAATACCAAAGGACTGGTTTTGTTCAACTTTTTGATAGTCTCTACCCCTACATTTACATAGCTTTTCTGGTCTTTTTCAAAAGATTTCTTTTGGCCACTAGAAACATGGCAAAAAACGAGCAGTAAAATC
Source organism: Sphingobacterium yanglingense (assembly GCA_040395455.1). GTDB lineage: Bacteria > Bacteroidota > Bacteroidia > Sphingobacteriales > Sphingobacteriaceae > Sphingobacterium > Sphingobacterium yanglingense_A. Next base: position 52,143 of record JBEBQJ010000001.1, read on the forward strand.
GATAAGGTGTATTTAAACATATTATAAGAGTTATTGCATCTGTCCATTTTTCCAAATCATTTTCTCTCCCCAAAACGGAATAATCGTATTATCACACTTAACTCCAGGAAGATGTTTCAATGTTTGCGAGATTGAAGCCTGTCCATTTGGATACGGATCATGTCTCAGTTCAATCAAATGAGACAATATAGCATACTTAGGTTCCACTTGACCACTTCCCGTCCCTAAAATATCATTTTCTCGTGGCGCCCCCCACCTTAGAACAGCCAAATCTAAAGGTCCTTCTACCTTTGTAAACTCATTAGGTCTGAATCCCGAATCACCACAATGTAACATGGAGAAATTACCTGCATCCGCACCACATTCGATACGGAATACGGTCACAAACTTCAGCAATGCAGGATCTCGCAAATGGTCTGTAATATCGGTACGTATTTTTATATTTCCAATAGTAAAGTTCTTAGCGTCTTTTGAATAGTACTTGGTATCCTTCGTATAAAAATTTGATAATACTGGCTTACCTTTTTTATTCATCGCATCCATCAGTTTTGTATGCGCATGGTCTACATGATTATGTGTCACACAAAGGAAATCGAGATACGGCTCTAGCTTTTCTGCCCAGCGGTGGTCCACATCGATTCCAAAAGTTGCAGAAGGCGTTTTGACGACATAGCCCATATTATATAAAAGCCATACCGCCACCGATCCATTGGCCACCTGTGTATGCTGCACTTCATCTAGCACCTTATCAAAAGCCCTACCATATGCATATAAAATAGGAGTCGCGTACTCTAGATCCACTGATGCCTCATCCGTTGCTTTGAGATATTGTCCAAAAGAAGCTTTCGGAAAACTATCCGAGAACATTTCAATCTGTCGAAATAGCGCTAACCTTTCATTATCCAGCGAAAAAGGAGAGGTTTTCAGTAATGCCTCGTAAACAGCTATACCGTCATTGGTGGGGATCTTTGTTTCTAGAAATGTTGTTACGTCCAATGTGTCAATATCTGTTTCATTAATCAAGAAGCGCGTCTTTGTACGTACCATCCCTCCCCTCTTGGCATCCACTAAAGGATAGCTCCGTTCCTTAATAAAAACCTCTTCAGTAAAGCTACCGTCTATTTTTTCATAACTGATAAAATTCCCGACGGCGCCTACCCGTTCTTCAAAGGTCACTTTATCCACCTTCGAGGATACCTTTGCAGGAGAATTGACTAATGCCGAGACATAGTCAGTTCCGTAAATATTAGCACTGATAGCTTCTATCAGCGATTTATTACCAAATTTGTCAACATTCTGCGCCTTGATTTCCAAGGGCCCCTGCAGGTCGGTAAATTCTACAACTTTAAAATACCCTCCCATGATACCATCATAATTCGCATCATTATAATCCACTCGAATCGAATCTTGTGTATCCCCCTGCGTATTCCATGTCAGTACGCAATGGGATCGATTCGCATCGGTTGTCGGAAATAGGTTGACACGGACACGGTAATATCCCGATTGCGCCCCCATTTCTTTAATCTTACCTGCATAGACTAAAGGTCCATCTTTGATATGTTGATTTAACAGATCATCCGCATTATCACAGCCTATAAGAAAAAGCTGTAAAAATGCCCATATTACTATATATCTAATCTTGCTCATAGCTTCTATTTTTAAGTAAAGACAATGGTTAAAAACGTTGTAGTATTTCACCAAACATCTGGAACTCATTGATCGTATAATAGGCTTCATTTTTATTATAGGACTCCATAAGCTGTAACCTCATATAGCGGAACGGCTGAGTCGGCTTAGCATCCGGATTGACATTATCTTCATTAATCAAATATTCTTGATTGGTATTGAACCACTCTTTTTCTTCATCTGTCAGATTCGCAAGATTGACTGGAGTCTTACCCACATACTCTCCTATCAATGTCCAACCTTCAGGGAATTTAGCCCACCGTGCACTATTCGCATCATTAGTCCCCCATATACGGAAACGCTTTGGACTTGAACGCGAGTATGTATAAGAAATATGCACGCGTGGCGATATTTTAACCCTATTCAACCGTGCTTCCATATTCAAGTCAAAAGTAGCATATACATCGTGTACTGTTTCTCTTTTGGATGGATCAGAATTACTCAAATTTTTGACAAATTTGTACCCATAGTATAAATTGCCCGAGGTTACTCCATTGAACATCGTCTGCGGCCCGAATGATGCAGCATGGGCATTCGCATCATTCTGCAAACCTGTAGCTGGGTTAAACCCATATATATCATAGTCACGACTCCCCGCATAATAACTAGGGTTAAAAAAAGAAACTGCTTTTACATATTTGAATTCAATCTCCTCTTCTTTATAAGGGATCAATGAGTTCACCATAGTATCCGACCTATTCCCCCATTTGTCAGATACCGTAAAGCCAAACTTCTGTTCAATAGAGGGGTATTGTCGAACAAAAGCAAATGTATTGACCGAATCCCTATTGTAAATTGTTTTGGTTGGATCTTCAACCAGTGATACCACCCCCACCTGTAGTATATCTTCGGTCAAAACATGAATGGCCAAAGGGTTAGCATGACTATTTTCCCATTTTAACCGTACCCCTCCAAATGCCGGCTCGACAAAGAGGGAATTAAAAGCATTCTCCAAAGGTGATAAGAGCGGCGCTGCATTGACCATCGTCATATCCGATTTATTACCACTTACGTCTATACAAGCCAGCTCTACCGACTTTTCATCCGTTCCTGTAAAGCCTTCTACCAAAATAACCGAACTATAACGCGATACCTTGAACTCTACGTTTTTTCCGCTTTTATTCTTGTATGTAGCTACCACTTGGTCTATGTTCGGATTGCCCTCTGGTATGCTAAAGTGAATCTCCAATGCTCCTGATTTAGCAACGACCTTATCCACGGTCAATTTATCAGGCCTATTTTTATCTATCACCACCTGTTCTACTCCTAGGTAGGTATCACCACAACCTATAAGCAACGACACACAAACGACCATAGCTATCAAAAATCTCTTTATATATTTCATCTTTTCCATTTCTATGAATTAAAAATCAGTTACACGATTACCAACCTGGATTTTGCACGAGTGTCTTGCTCTGCAACAACGTATTGGTACGTATTGGCATTAAATAATCTTTCATAGAGAACCGGGGCTGTGCCAGCACCCTGACATTGTAAAAATCAGTCTTATTTTCTCCATCTTTATTCCAACCTAGAATCGGACGATTAAACATCTCTTCCGCCATTAACCACCTTCTAACGTCATAGTAAAAATGTCCTTCAAAAGCCAACTCATTCATTCGCTCTCGACGTATAATCTGTCGAAGCCCCCCTTCCGTACTTGGTTTTGATTTGAATCGCGCTGAAGCGTATTTGTTCCAGCTCTCTACTACACCCTCCATCCCCACACGAGCTCGAATCTCATCCAAATAATAAAATGCATTGTGTCCACGAGAGTCCGTTTGTGTAGGTCCTCCTACCTCATTCAAACTTTCTGCCAACAGAAGGTACATATCTGCCAATCGGATAACTGGAAATGAATAATCCTCTCGCATCAACGTAATACGTGTCTCTGTATAAGTTGTCTTTAAATGACTTAGTTTTTTTGCGAGGTAGCCTGAGAATGGGTAACCGCCATAGGCTTCCGAATGCTTGAATCCGCTACCAAAATGGCGCATCATATTCGGGAATGAAGCTTCGCTCAAAGGCTTCTCCCGTCCTTCCCATATCCCTCCATCAAAACCGACTGATGCATAAAAGCGTAAACAACGATTGAAATGAAGTACAGCCGTCTCTTGCCCTTCTTTTATGAAATATTTGCTATGCTCAGCGTCAGGAAGTTGTGTATTATAGCGATTTTGATACCAGCCTTTAGTTTCCCAATCTGAATCTTCTTCAATCGGCACCCCTTTGGACGAGTAGAACATCTCTACCACGTTCAAAGTCGGACTTTGGCGCTGTCCAATATCCGACCCCGCTGATCCTGCCAAGTTAAAATACTCGTCATTGCTCAACATTGTTGCCCAGCGCTGTAACACTGTTGTACTCTCATTTACTGCCCATATCACCTCAGGGTTCCAAGAAGCCGTGACTGCTTGCCTCAGGCTCACCATTGCTTTGGTTGTATCATTAATATTTGTACTATTAATCCCACGAATAGCGTTATTACCTCCATCTGTGGTAACCATAATTACTGCTCCATCCTCTTCTGCAGCGCGTACAGCGGCATCACAAGCCGCCAATGCCCGCTCCCATTTCGCTTTACTATCGCCAAAAGGGAATAACTCCACTCCTCTTTTATCTTTAAACCCGTTATAATTATTATTGTTATTGAACAAGGGGCTTGCGGCCAATACCAATGCTTTAGCCTTAACACTTAATGCAATAGTTTTCGTAAATCGACCGTACTCACTCACGATATCCAGTTCGCCTATAGTAGGCAGGGTTTCAATTGCTTCATCCAATGTCTGCACAATATAATCTACCACTTTATCTACAGGCTCGCGATATACCTCTAACTCTTCGCCCTTTGCTGATATTGGAATTACCTCATCCATAATAGGAATGGGGCCATACAATTGAAAAAGATACAAATGCAGATAAGCTTTTATCGCTTTCACTTCCGCTATCCACTTGTCCCGTGTCGACTCATCCAGATCACGAGGCCCTCCATCTTCAACACGGATATGATCCAAGAATACGTTACAGTGACGGATTCCCTGCCAGATATTACGACTGGCACCATTAGCGCCATCCCAAAAATTGACATAAGGATTGGCTACGTTATTTCCTTTTAAGAAGGCCATCTGCGTAGCCGGAGGCCCTGCAGAAAAACCTCCGCCTGTATTTTTTTCCGAATAGATAATATCTCCTCCCCCCGAAATCCCCAAAGTATTGGTCGGGTTTACCACATTGGGCAAGCTATTGTAGCAAGTAAATAGATACTTTTCAGCATTATACTTGTCCTTAAAAGCATCTTCAAGCACAGGCTTGTTGTCTGGCAGAATATCCAGATACTTATTACAACCGCTGGCAGCAGACAATAAGATAAAAGTGAATAAATAATATATACGTTTCATGTAGTATGTCTTTGTAGTTTAAAAATTGACCTGAACCCCTAGATTGAATACCCGTTGTAAAGGGTAAGCCAGACCATTGCCACGCATCTCTGGATCCCATAATTTAAAATCAGACAGCGTAAGGAGGTTCGTTCCGCTCGCATATATCCTTGTCGAGACACCTCGTATGTCTGGAATCTTATACCCCATCTCTACCGATTTCAGTCTGAGATAACTAGCCGTACGCATCCAATAATTACTTTTTACAAAATTATTATTGTTACCAGCTGCTATACCGCTACCATCTGGAGACAGACGCGGCCATTTGGCATACAGGTCACGGTTGGTCTCGGTCCATAGGCTTTCTGGAATAAAACTTAGCATTGCTCTATTTCCCTTTAACCCAGTTTTCGAACCATCCTCCGTCCATTGTCCGTTTTTCAATTCACCGGAAAACACCTCTACAAATGGTGCCATAGCCCGTGCATCAAGGAAGAAAGAATAGCGTGCTTCGCCCTGCACAAATGCTGATATATCAAAATTTTTATAACCAAAAGAGGCTCCCAATCCATATTGTATCTCGGGGTTGACCGGATAGCCCATAGGGACGATATCAAAGGAGTTAATTACCCCATCTCCATTGATGTCACGGTATTTGATATCACCTGCCTGATAGTCTCCTCCTGAGCTGTGCACTTGCTGTATCGGAGAATTGGCCACTTCATCATCATCAATAAATAAACGTTCGGCGACATATCCCCTTGACTGGCCCACCTTCTGCCCGATAACCGAGCGCCAAGGCGCAACTTCCGAATAATCCAATTCGTCGTATACTGTAATTTTGGAGGACCCATACGTGAAATTACCTCGTAATATATACCACATACCGTTATAGAACGACTTGTTGTAATTCAGTGTAAGATCGAACCCCTTTCCAACGGCCTCACCATAATTAGTACGAATAGTACCCGCTACGCCCATGACCGATGGGATATCACTTCTTTCCTGTACAATATTGGTCCGGTTTTCACGATAGACCTCTGCAATCAAAGAAAGATCATTGTTCAACAAGCCTATTTCTACTGCTAAATTCGTTTTATAGGAAACTTCCCATGTAATATAGGGGTTAGCGTGACGCAAGGTTTGGACCGTAGGTCGTGTAAAGGTTTCGTATGGATTATTCCCAAAACGGCCTGCTGCAGGGCCATTCAGATTGATATTAGACGTAAAGAAAAAACGATCATAATCTTTTACGATAACGTCATTCCCCACCAGACCATATGTACCTCTTATCTTGAACTTAGGAATGACCGTTTGCAGTCCTTCCCAGAACTTCTCATCGGATACCTGCCAGCCAAGTCCAAAGGACGGAAAGAATCCCCATCTATAACGAGGGTCGAAACGCTCTGATCCGTTTACCCCGAAATTAAACTCGGCAAAATACTTCTGCGATAATCCATAGGTAAACCGACCGGCAAGAGCCACGTTTCGAGACGGAAGTGAGCTATCCAAATTGACCGGACTCCCATCCATACTCTCTTTAACAGACCCAACCAATAGTCCCCCCACATCGTGCTTACCATCAAATTTTCGATTATAAAGCATCGCTCCTTCAGCATAATAACGAGCCTGTACTGTTTTTCCTCCCGCCGCATAATCGATGTGATCCGAACCTCCTTCTGGATTTAAAGAAGCCAAATCGTAGGGAAATTCGGGGTTATTCGGATTATAAGTTCCTTTAATATATTGGTAGTAAAAAGGATTATAACTCCTTGCGATATTAAAGCCCGAGTACCGGGTAAAACTACCAATAAAACGAGCTTTCAGTCCTTCTGTTACCGATTTTAGATCTTGATGCAGTTCCAACTGTGTCAATAAAGTACTGTTTCTCATATCCTCATACCCTCTCATCACATCGGCATAGGGATTCATATACTGAGGTGCTCCATCACCATACTCGCTGTCCGAATAGTTACCAAACAAGATACGATCCACATACTGTGTAGCCCTATCCGGTGCGTAGTACGCCGGAAACAATACCGGATTGGCCAATAAACTGCGTCCATAGGTATTCGCTCCTCCGCTACCCGATTCGCCTATCGGTCCAGTATAGTCATCAAAGTTGGCATTCAGTCTGACTTTAGCTTCCAAAGTCTTGGTCAAGTTCAGGTTCACATTCGAACGGACGGTATATTTTTTGAGATCAATATTGGTATTGAATGGATTGACATTATCCACTTTCAATATTCCTCTATCCTGCGAAAATGATCCAGCCAAATAATAGGTCGCTGCATTCCCACCACCAGTCAGATTGATATTAGCCCGTTGGTTGATTGAATAGTCTTTCGTCATCAAATCCTTCCAGTTGACAGCTGGATAGACATATGGGTTACGGTTTGGATCCCTTGTCATATCGATTTTACCTTGTGGATATGTCAATATATCATGTCGGGTCAAACTAGCAATATTGGAGTATTCCATAAATGTAACAGGATCTACCACGTCTACTTTGGTAGTTGGTGATGATGCCGATGTCTCATAGCGAAATGAGGTCTTTACTTTACCCTTCTCACCTTCCTTTGTGGTGACCAATACCACCCCATTTGCACCACGTGCACCATACAATGCTGTTGCTGAGGCGTCTTTCAAAATCGAGAAACTAGCGATATCATCAGGATTCAACCGCGAAAGATCTCTTGAAGTCATCTCAATATTATCGATCAGAATCAAAGGCGAAGCCAATCCACTACCGAATGATGTCACACTCCGGACAAAAAACTGAGCATCTTCCTCTCCAGGTGCCCCAGTAGATTGATAAGCTACCAAACCAGCCATCCGGCCAGCCAATGCCGTAGTCAGATTGCTCGATGGCGTTCTCAAATCACGCACATTGACCGTAGTGATAGAAGATACCACACTCTCTTTGCTCTGCCTACCGAAGGCGACGACAACCGTCTCCTCCAGCTCCTTATTATCCTTGGCCAATCTGATATTGACCAGCTTCGAAGTACCGACTTTTACCCGTTGTTGGATATAACCGACTATCGAAAAAATCAATGAATCGCCCTCGTTGACCATCAATTCATACACACCATCGGCGGCAGTATTCGTACCATTTATCTTCCCCTTGACCAATACACTTACTCCCGGTATAGGCGACTCGTCGATTGCGTCTGTCACTTTCCCCGTAATCATGTGCTGTTGAACCATTGGCAGCTCTCTAGCCACATGCAGCGCTGGTCTGTTTATTGTTTTACTTGCAGCAGCCTTCAGCTCCTGAGGCCTCACTACGATAGTATTACTTTCCAATTGCCATGCTGCCGAATGGCCTTGCAGCAGCTTTTCCATTGCTTTTTCGATTTGCAGACCTTGGATATTTGCAGTTACCTTAGTCTGAGCAAGGTCCTTGCTCTTTATGAAAAACTCATAACCGGTCTGCTGTTGGATGCTTTTCATAGCCTGCACCAAAGACATACCGTTTGCTTTCAAAGTGATATTCTGCGCCAACCCGTCAGCCCATACTGCTGTGATATTTAGCAAAATAAGTACTACTATCAATTTCATAATTAAGAGCACAGGGTTAACAGAAGGTCTATATAGCCCTTCAGGTTTTGTTTTAAAAATCATACATTTGTGCGGTTTAGATCATGTTGTAATTTGTTAAAATGAGAAATCTTCTCTTTGCCTAGAGATAATAATTACGATAGACTACCAAAACAATTTCGGGCAGTGTTAGCGCACTGTCCGTTCTTTTTCGTCTATCTTCTTTCTTTAATTTCGTTTTATTCCATAGTAGTTTTTATTGGTTTTTAATTGAAGATTAATAATTTATTTCTTTCCCCTACACGTTCCAACCTAAATTTGATACCACTACTTTCCAAGATATTCAGCACCTCTTTTAGACTTTTACTACGATTGATACTTGCATATAGATGTATAGGCTTTACGGCATTTTCAATATTGAAATCAAAATCATACCAACGGCTCAATATTTTAATGACTTCTCGTAACTCCATTTCTTCGAAAACAAACTGATTATCTTTCCAAGCGATGTAAGGACCAACATCAACTTTTCTTTTACTCAACCCCTTCTTACTACTTAGCCCCTGTTCTCCAGGAATCAACAGCAGCACTTCACCCTCTGCATGGAGAGACACAGCCCCTTCTACCAAAGTGGTATGTGTACCAGCTAAATCATCGGAATAGGCTTTCAAATTAAACTGTGTGCCGAGCACTTCGACTTTTTGCGTGCTCGTTTCGACCACAAAAGAAGTTTTCTTTCCATTGTTTGTAACAGTAGACACATCGAAATAAGCTTCCCCTTGCAATTGCACAAGACGAACATCTCCTGTAAATCGGGATGGATATATTAGTTTAGAATCTGCATTCAACCACACTTTCGTACCATCCGATAGTGTTATTTGATATTGCCCCCCTTTTGGAGTAGCGATGGTGGCGTAGACAACCTCTAGGTCCCCCATCTTCTGAATTAGTGTGCCATCCTCATATTGCAACTGCTCACCCAATACCACACCATGCTGATCTTGACTCAGCTCTATGATTCGACCATCGGACAAGGTAATAGAAGCTCTATTTGTTCCTGGATCCAGGTCTTCCAGTATTGTTACTTCTGGTTTAATAATGTCAGATCGATAATACAAAAGAGTGCCTAACACACACATACATAAAGCAGCAACATAAGGAAATACTCTTCGGAATAATCTAACCTTAGCTTGTTTATGAATTTTGGATAATGTATTATCTCGCAATCTTTTCTGTCTTTCCAGCCGCTCTTGTTCCACAGAGAGGTTCAAGTATATGGTAGTATCTTCCAATAATGTATGATTATCCTCTACAATTAACAACAAACTACGGATAGAGGGATTTTCCTTTGCTAGTTCGTTGAATCGAACCAGTTCATCGGCCGTAATGGTGCCTTCTATCTTCCTCTTGATCAATCTCGCTATTTCTGAAGTATCATACATGTTTTTTTCACCTTAATACCACCAATACAAATCAAAAGGAAGAACCTTAGTAAAAAAATGAAGCAAATAATATAAAATCTTCTAATCCGAAATTATCACACTGAAAATCAGTATATTTATAAAAACCAATATTTACAATTATGACCAACCACAAGAATACCAAGAAAGTTTGGCCGAGTTTTATCATTTATTTCTCCACAACATTTGTGGTGACTACCGTTTGTAGCTTTTGTGCTTACATTCCCCTCTTACGAACATTATCCGGCGAGCCTTATGATCAGTTTTTAGCAGATCGTATTCGGTGGGCCTTATTTTCATCAGCAACCTTCCCTTCTTTCTTCACCTTAATAGCTGTTCTAATAGCATCAGCACGACATAAAGTTAGACCGTTAAACAACAGTAGGTTATTCTTATGCTCTCTTGGCCCTTACATAACATACTGTATCCTATTTGGATACTTATTTTTCAGCCAACAGCACATAGATCTGGACAGTGTTAAGCCTTTTGTTTCCCCATATGACCCGTCAGAGCGTATTTTTTCTGAAATGGAAATTGCATTGGTCAAATTAAGTTACCAAGGAGACCTAAACTATTACCTCTACGCCATATCAATTGGCTTTTTGTTGCTCATACTGTACACAGGTTATCGAAAACATTTTTTTGTTATGGTGCAGTCTTCCACCAATACACCAACCTCTAATCGGAGAGAGAATACAAATTCTATTGATAGCAATAAAGAACTGCTTCATGAAGCAGAGAAACTAGCTAATACTTTTGCTAAACCAATCGCTAAAGATACCCCCAAGACAGCGGTAAATTTCGAAATGTATGCCTTTATCTATGGTGAGGGATTTGATTACGTAATCATCAATGGGGGACATACCATACCGATGGTATTCGACGATAATGAGGGCCCGGCAACTATTCTTAATGGGATATACCTGCACATCAATAATCTTTTATACATCCGGTGTGACCATGTGATGCTAATAGATGTAAAAAAGAAGATAGTAGTTATATCACCCTTGCTCCAAGCTATATTTGATCGCATCAATAAGGAAAGTGTCAAGAAAAAACTCTTTTCTTATCAGGTACCTGGCCAGTCCAAAGGACACTACGCTATTGCACCCCAGCTAATTCCAGAAATAAAAAAGAAGTTAAAAATGGAATAAACAATAACTAACCACCTATCAGAAAAGGAACAAATTAAATTAAAGAAAACCAAAATTATTAAAGAAATCCTGTAAACTATTGGTAGCAAATAAGCATACGAAATACATGAAACTAATAGAACATAGTACATACACAAATCACATTGGACCATTTGTCGACAAACAGGTAATTAAAGAGATAACTGATAATTATCCAAAATACGTAATCACTTTCTATGACCCTATGATGAGCGAAAACCATGACGGAATTTTACAAAAAAATCTGATTGATTTTCTGATGATGGAAATATAGCATGCAAGACCAGTTATCTTGCTATTCTTTATTAAGAAAGAAAATTAAAAAAACAGCGCCCAATCTCTCGGGCGCTGTACTGATTTTAGCTAGCGCTTATTTAAAAACTTGAATTATGGGCTATAAGCATTAGGCTGTAGCTTAGTCACTATTTCTTCGTCGCAGCAACTGTGAGACAGCGTAACTTACGATTGTACCTAGAGCTGCCATTACTATCGTCTGCAAAAGATCGCCCAGTGTGATCGATGCCCATATCGAGCACAGTGTACCACCTAGGGTACCTGCGCGGATTTCGTTGAGTTTCATAGTCTCGTTGTTATTCCCGACGATGTCGGGACTTCGTTTCATTACGCTTGTGATCGAGTTATCTTGTTAACAAGACAAGCCACTACCTCTTACCACCTTCGTTCTCAAATATCGTCACCTCGACCTTGTGGAGAGGTCTAAAAACCATACTTGATCAGCTTTATTAAATTGTCCTGTTATTATTTATCCTGCTTGACAGACTCGCTTACACATTCATTGTCGGAAAGTATATCCTCGTTAACTTGTTCACTCTCGTCACTCCCTGCTTCCTTCCTCGTCACCGCCTCCAATATCCCCAACCCTACGGCGACATACTTAATAATATTCAATGCCTTTCCTGGCAATCTGATCGGAGCCAGCAGCAACACCTGTACCGCCTGGCTTATTTTTTTGATGATTTTGTTCATATTTTTAATGTTATCGTGTTAACCAGTTATCCTGTTAACTAGTCTATAGAATTTGCTTATCCCGAACTAGTCGGCTTTATTCTACTTGTCTGGGATCTTTTTAGAGCTATGATTCTTTACTTGTTAACTCGTTCACTTGATAACTCGCTAACTCTAGAATTGCTTCTCCCTTCGCTACGGCTTCTACCAGCAACTCATACAACCTTGCATAAGCCTTGGTCGAATCGTACACCGCATAGTCGCCATCGTACAGCTTGAAGTACTCGCCGACGAGGAGGCAGCCCTCGGTATCCGAGAAATAGTTACCGATATGGATATAGACGTACTTGAAGTTTGGAATATCCTTGACCTCGATCATACCCCGGTGCATCTCTGGGAATCTGCGCTTATACCGTGCATTCATCGCACCGTAGGTATTCAGCCCCAGTTTATAGCTACCTGCAGGTATTGCCGTAGATCCTTTGATCTTGACCTCCCGGATCGAATCCTCTAGCCCATAGCCAAGGAACTCCCCATCGATATAGATTTCAGATAGGGTACTATTCTTCCCCTGTTTGATGCGTTTTACTTCTATTTTCATTTATTTGTTATCTAGTTATCGAGTGAACTTGTTATCAAGCAAGGAGTAAGACCATAAGCTCTGTCGATTTCACTCATTACCTTCCCCTGTTAACCTGATAACTCGTTCACTGGTTAACTCTAATTCTACCTCACTAACAGCTTCGCCGTATTACTCCAGTCTCCGGCACCTTTGCCATTGACAGCCCGTACCCGTACTTCATAATACTGCCCCGGCTCCAAAGGTGCTATCACATTATTTCGGGATGTACCTGTAACGACACGATCGCTCCAGGGCTCCTCTGGCGTACTGACCTTACGGCAGCAGTACTCGTATAAGCGTACCCTTTTCTGTGGTTGAAAATCCAACCGCATCTGTCCTGACTGATTAGTATCCGATGTCCTTACATTTAGAACGATATCCGGCACCTGGGAAGGAGACGAGGGCGCATTGGTCGGAAAGCCCGAACTCAGCAGTACCGACAACTGTCCATCAGCAACCGAATTCACATAGTAACCCAGTTTCTGCAAACCCGAAACAAGCAGCGGGAAGCTTTCGTCTTTAAGTGCAGTATCCTCCGGTGAGCCTCTCTTTCTGGCAGCCGCCAGCTTCGTTGAAAAATCATCCAACAGGTCCTGTATATCTTCCAATGTAGGTGTTGGGGTTGGGAAATTTGCATTCCCTGTCATTGCAGCGATTATTGTTGTCGCTGCGCTTAGTAATTGATCGTCCAGCATACCGCCGAATCCAATCAGTGCTCTCATTTTTGTAGCCATATTTATTTTTTAATGTTAAAATGTTAGAGTGTCAGATAAGGTTAGAAGAGCGGAGCTTTCTCACTCCTTAACTCTATAACCTCTTAACTCCCTTCACAACACCACAAACATAGCCCCGCAATGAAGGCAAAATGAAGCCCTTAGCGCGTATCGGCGCCAAAACTAAAAAACGGCCCTTTTATATCATTTCGCGCTGATTGGCGCTGACAGTACTTCCACACTTTATGGGACACTGCCCCATAATCCGAACAACCTTGTACAAAAGTTTGGGAAACCCGTACACAACTTTAACACTCACGTACAAAAGTTTGAGAAATAGATACATAACTTTAGAAATTTTGTACAGAAGTACGAGACTTATGTACAAAACTTTGCTGATCTTGCACAAAAGTTTAAAAGTCCCGTACACAACTCTGAAAAACACGTGCAAAACTTTAAGAGTTCTGTACAGAAGCGAAAGAAACCTGTACAGAACTATAATAGTTTTGTACAAAAGTTTGAAAGTCTTGTACAAAAGTTTAAATGTTTTGCACAAGACTTTCGCAACTCCGTACAAAATAATGGCACACCTGTACAAGAAAATCACAGTCTTATATAGGTATGCCCCATCGTATCAGAAAACACCACTGTCACGCGCTACTACTCACGACTTCTTTTTATACTTGGTTGCCAAGAGATCCTTGGCCAGGTCGCGGGCAAAGTAGTAGTCAATTTTCCCCAATTGCATTGGGTTCAGTTTCCCCTCCTTTACATAAGACCGGTAGGTAGAATCCACTACCTTTAGCTTCTGCATCACATCCTGCTTGAACAGCAAGGGCTGGTCCAACAACGACAAGAGGTCACGATCGAGGATCTCGCCCATCTGCAGCATGAGATCTTCCATCCGGCCTATGCGACGTTGCAATAGCTCCATCTGTTCCTCCTGTTTTTGAAGGATAGCCTGTTGAACCAAAATGGTATCATGTTGTTTTTCGGTTAAGTCATTATTTCTGATTGCTTGGTCAGCTAGAATTTGGAATAATCTTTCCATGATGATATAGGGTCATGCACAGTCAAAGTCCGGCCATAGCTACTATGCGGTACAACAAAATTCAAGTTTTTATAAAATTTATAATCAGTTGAGATTGCTCTCTATCATCCATAATTTATACTCCCTGCCCACAGCTACCCTATGACTCCATAACCCCATACTATCAAAATAGTTTTAACACAGACCTAATACAATAACAATCAATAGATTAAGAAACATACTTTATTGTTAAGACAATAATTATTCAGTAGCTTAGTACTACTATTTAACATAGCCAATTTATAGCTGCTCCTCTATACTATTAGCCGCTCCTGATTTTATCACCCAATCCATATCGCATGGTCATGTATTTTAGAACATTAGCACCCCGTCGATCCCGGCACTGCCAATACTGTTATCAATTGGAGGTATGCTTCCTTATGTACCATCCGTTTGCCAATCGTACCCTTACCTTCGATGTCACTGGGGCATAGGTAAGCAATAATCCTCCTCTGCCCTTTTTTAGCTTTCCATCATCATTATCCTCTACGGCGTAGAAAGTCCGCCGTAGAGGATATCCATTAAACGCATTGAAAAAACAGAAAATAGCATACAGGCCATGGATAGATTAACAGAATACCTCAATAAATACGGTTTGTTATCTGGGGATGTAAAGGTATACCTACACCGACACGGCAGGCTCAAGAACTATAGCAAAGGGGAATATTTTGTAACACAATACGACATCCAGCACAGCTGGTGTTTCCTACTAGAAGGATTGGCAGGCTACCAGACGCTGGATAATAAAGGTGGTATAAGACTAGAGCGACTATGTCCTGCCAATCACTATTTTGTTGGCACAAAGCATATATACAGCAAAAGCACCAACAGAACAGCCATCCAGTTTCTGCAAGCTAGCGTAGTATATATCATCTCCAATGAAGATCTAAAAAAAGGCATCAGGAAATATAAAAACCTCAATGAGATCTACCATATCCTCAAACAACATGAGCTGGAACTTACTAAGATATTCCTACGAATTCCAAATCTTGACCGGATAGAACGGTTGAAGTATTTATACGATCAGCTCCCCTCAGTGAAAGAAAAGCTCACAGTAAGGGAGCTATGCTCTTTATTGGGCTATACTGATGACCGTCAATATTACAGGGCATTGGATTATTATCACAACCAGCGATCCTAATAAATCGAATCCGATTGCATTTGTCTGTTATAACAGACGCCAACTCTCTGCAACTCCCTTACCTTAGTATTATCAAAACGCAAGTACAGCAGACCGAGGATGCTAGGTAATCTGAGGAAAGGGGAAGCTCACCAAAAGGGCACACCGTAACTGCCCTATCTTAATTTATAAAGATTTGGTGTATAAAGAACAGGCAGCACCAACTATTTTTAAAATTTAAATAAATTGCGATGAGAGCAACAAAAAACAATTGGCTAAAAGCCATAACAGGTATATCATTAGTATTGGGTCTTATATTGGGTGTTAACGCTTTTGAGAAAAAGGTTGAAGCAATAGATATAAAAACAGAACCAGAACTTAAAGAATGGCATTTTGATGGGGCGACAAATCCTTCAAACAATGATATTACCGATGCCGCACAGTATTCTGAAGGAATGAGTACGACTTGTTCAGGTTTAGCACAGACAGCCTGTAACTTAAAAGCTCCCGAAACAAGTCCAAATTCAGGGGTTATAGATCTGAATTATATGGTACCAGGAACGGGGCAAAACATAGAACAACGTATTCAATCAGCTATTGCCTCAGGTACACCAAATGAAACTGTTTTGGACTTCAGAGCAAATTAAAAAGGGCAAAAAATCTTTCTTACAGTTACAGGAATGAACAATTCCTAAAAAACAGGGGCTATTTAATTTACTTAGATAGCCCCTGTTCGTTATAATGGGTTCTGCTGTATCCCCGATAACTGGATCACATCTTCCGGAATTTGAAATGCATATCTTCTATCATTAGCAGGCAATTCAAACACCTTCCATTCTCCATCCAATAAAAGATTTCGCTTTAAATCTTTTTTAAAACGTGGATCAAAATTCAATCTCCTAAGATCAGACCAACGCAGCCCCCTAAACAAAAGCGATTTACGCCTTTCATCAAGTATATAACCTAATACCTGATCTGGAGATTGCATCGTTGCCGGGAATGTAAAACCATTTCGATAGCGTTTATCCAATAGCGATTTCAGTGTAGATTTAGCCAGTTCAAGCTGATTTTGCCGTGCTAGACATTCCGCTTTAATGAGGTAAAGCTCATCCGTCGCAATACCATTAAAAAACACAGAGTTATAAAACCCAATATAGCTGCCTTTAAAAGCAACCGTTCCATCTGCCTTCGAATTAAAAAATAGTGTCTTTCTGTAGTCATCATCCACATAGCTACGATATAGGATAGTGTCGACATTAGCAATGCTCGGATCTATAGCAAAGATGGCAGTATTGTAACTCAAAAATATTGTTTCCGGATTCAGAATTTCAAATGGTGTTGCACTTTGAAAATCTCTATCCTTATAGTCCATGAGAACAGAATTTATGCGCAACGCACGATCAGTGTACAAAAGGGCCTTGTCATAATCACCCATTGTAAGGTAAAGTCGACCTAACATCGCTAAGCTAGCCAATTTTGATGGACGCGTGGCAAATTCTACCCTGTCCGGCAGTAACTCGACAGCTTCCAACAGATCTTTTTCGACCTGGGAATAGGTCTCTTCTAACGAAGACCTAATAGATTGCCCTTCAAAGTTTGGAGATAGTCTTAAGGGGATGCCTAGATTGGAACGATTATATTCCATATCACCACCTTTATAAGGCAGACTGTATACCTGCGCTAATTGATAAAAGGCATATGCTCTAAAGAAAAAAGCGGCTCCCTTTATGGATTTATACGAGCTACTATTATCCTCATCTATTTTCTTCAATTGCTCCAGTACCGTATTTGTATTAAAGACTACACGGTATATATTTGTATAATTTAGATTTCTGTCTTTTATTGCGAAGTAAGGATACGGTTGCCAGGTATATGCATGCTTTTCCAATTCAGAGAGCGTATTATAGGAAGCACCAGAAACATAAAAATCATCTGCTCCAACCTCTACCAGCCCAGCCCCTAGATATATATTCATTATATTATTGTTATCTAATAGAGCCTGTAACGCTGGTAAAGAATTCGGAATTACCAATACACTTTCTGCTTTTTTATCCAAGAACTTATCACAGGATAATAAAAAGAGTAGGGTGGCACAAAATAATATCATTTTCATTTTTGTAAGTTTAAATTAACACCTATTGCATAAATACGGCTTGGGGGAATAGCAAAATAATCCGGATCCAACCCCTTTTTATTGGCTCGCCACAATATGCCCACATTATTAACCGAAGCGGTGAAACGCAACGGAAGCTTAGTCAGTCCATAACTTAGCTGTATATCCTGCAGCCTAATCACATCTCCCTTTAGAACATTTGCCTCTGAATAACGATAGAATCTGTCCCTATTTGCATCTCCGGGGTAGATCATGGAAGGCACAGTCGTCTGCTGTTCGTCACCAGGCTGTTGCCATCGGTCATAATAATCGCTATGCCCACCCATGGTGATGGACGCCCCTGCATAGCTCACTGTATTTTTCTTAAAATAGTGCCCAAACTTGTAGTTGACAGAGAATGTCACCGTAAACGACCTCCAAGACACCATGCCCCTAAAAAAGCCATAATACTTAGGAAGTGCATTCCCGTAATAGCGCATATGCTGCAGCGAGTCGTTCATCATCTTAGTGTAAGACTTGGACAAATCACCATTTAGGTAGCCTTGTGGATCACCATTTTCAGAATCCAATCCAGCAAATCGGTAAGCAAAAATAGGGTACATCTCTTTTCCTACAATGGGATTGATGATAGTTCCATTATTTTCAACATACACAGTAGAGGAATATAATGCCCCTTTATATTCTTCGACGACACTACTTGACTTAGAAAGCCCTACCGTCGTCCTCCACTGTACATCGCTAGTCATAGGGGAAGAAACTTCAATCTTAGCATCAAAACCTTTGCCTCTTATTTTTCCGATATTGCGCTGTGCCTCTGTAAATCCTGTTGTCGGATCGATCTGATCGGGAGCTATTAGATCTACAGACCACTTGTCATACCATTCGAACGAACCTGAGACTCTGTTCTTAAAAATTGAAAAATCTAATCCATTATTCCATGTTCTAACCTCTTCCCATTTTAAGTAAGGGTTTGGCGGAGTAGAAATAATACCAAAGGGATAATTCGTATAGCTAGCGGTGCCCGAATAGGTCATAATCGGATCTCGGGTAGCTCCCACACTGATATTGCCACTAGTACCATAGGTACTCCTAAATCGTAGATTATTTATCCAGGAGTACTTTTCTAGGAAAGCCTCTTTTGATAAAGCCCAGGCTACACCAGCCGACCACAGCGGATTCCAACGCTCGTTGGTCACTACACCAAATTTATTACTTCCGTCCTTGCGCACGGAACTGCTTAAGATGTATTTGCCTTTATAGGCATACGCTCCATTGGCATAGAGTGAGATAAATCGCTGCACACTCTCGCTATTGGATCCGCTATAAGGAATGTAAGCATTGTTGTACAGTTTATCATACGTGGGATAAGAATTAACATAATCCACTTTCTTTATGGTCAACACATCGGTATCTAAGCCATAATTACGATACGAATTGCCCTGCGATTGCCGGTGATTCCATTCAGACCCCAAAAGAATATTGACCTTATGACTATCGCTAAAGCTCTTATCATAATTTAGCTGTGCTCTGGCACGATGACCGATCATCTCACTGTACGACCTATCTTCGATAGCTCCTTTGGGCACAATATATTTAACGGAGCCATCTTGAGCCATCTGTGTAAATCTATTAATGAGATCTCTAGCAAAGAAGCTACTCTCCTCATACAAGGCTCTCCCTTTGGACTTTTGGGATTCTAAACCATAGATTAATTGCATATTTAGTCCCTCCGTCAGATTATAAGTTGCATTCAGATTTGCACCCATATGAGCAATATTGCCTCTGGATTGACTACGGCTCAGATCATCAAAAGGATTTAATCTCCAGTCCAGAAGCTTACTCCCCGCGAGACCATTGACATAATCCGGATTTAATAGATAAGGTACAGTGACACTATTCCCACTTTCGTCGAAAAGGCTAGTATACGGATACGTCACATAATTGCTTATACCGAGAGAAGACCTTAATGTCTTACTGGCATAGGAAAGGTCTGCCTGGATCTGTAGACGGCTACCAATCCGAAAGTTATTGTTTTGTCTTAGGCTTAGACGGTCATCACTTTTCATGAGTTCATTTGCAAGTGATCTATCCCATCCGACTGATAGACTATGGTCAGACTTGGGCCCACCGTTATTTATACGAAGGTAATGCTGCTGCAGACCTCCCCAGCGATAAAACTTCTCCTTATCTTTGCGTACATCATGGCCTCTTAGCCCATTGATATACTCCAATGCCTTCTCTTGAGGTATCTCCCCCATCTTTGCTTTTTGAAGCATATTGACCACCGGCGAGGGGATAATCTTCCTTAGTGAAAGAGCATTAGTAAAGAGATTATTATAATATCCCTTATCGAAAAGCATTATCTCCACATCGATAGCATCTGTGGCATTGACGACCGGCATATAATAAAGATCTTCCGGAGCCTGAAAAGTCCAGTTAGAAGAAAAGGTAGTCTGGAACCTATTGTTTGCTTTTTTAGTAGTAATAACGATAACACCATTTCCTGCCCTTGCCCCCCAGATGGAAGTAGCGGCTGCATCTTTTAGTAAGGTAACGGATTCTACATCATTGGGATTGATCTGATCCAGCGAACCTTCAAAAGGAAAATTATCAACGACAATCAATGGCGCTATACCTCCGCCTGAGAACGAATTTATGCCGCGAATATTTAGCTGTGCATTCTTATTTCGATTATCAAATTGAAGTCCCGTCGCTATTCCATCCAGCTGTGCTAATACTGAAGTTGACACCCTTCTTTTAAGCAGATCTCCATTCAAATGTTCAAAAGAACCAGTTGCCCTTTCTTTTGGTAATTTTTGGAAGCCATCACTATATACCACAGCTTCCTCCAACTGTATAGTATTTCTCTTCAGAATAATCTTTAGCGGTACCGCATCCTTAATGAATAACGTATCAACAATGTACCCAAGCTTACTACTGATGACTAAAAATGGAAGTTTGGGAATTTGTAAAGTAAACAAACCGCCACTATCTGTCATACCCAATAGTTCATCTTTGTTATTACGTAACGTAGTATGCGGTATTGGTTTTCCCGATTCATTCTGGACTTTACCAGATAAGGTTATTTGGCCATATGTATTACCTGCAAACAACAGGATTAGAAATGCAATGAATAATTTCATTTCTTACCTCCTTTTCTGCTATTTATCAATCTTTCAATCTGATAGTCATTGAGAAAATCGGAGGTCGATGTTGCGCGTAATCGGCCAAAGTCATCCAGCCAAATGAAGATCGGTACCGCCTGATGAGGGAATAATTGTTTCAAATATGAATCAAACAGTACTGATGGAGTTCTTGTGCGGTATTGGGCATATTTCTCCCCCATAAAAATATCGACAACCTTTGCCGTATCACTGTCATAGCTATTTACGAGCAGGAAATTAACATTATCACCATAGTGCTCTTTAAAACGATCTAGTTTTGGGAAGTTTGGCATACAAGAATTACACCAAGTAGCCCAGAAATCTAGAATTAGTGGTTTTCCACGATATTTTGCCAATGTCTGTTGTGTATATTTACCATTTTCAAAAACTGTAAATTCACGAGACCAAAATTCCTCTGGAACCTTAAAACCCAACATAACTGGATCTGCATGTAAAAGCCCATCGGCAACCGAGCGCACTTCCCCAACAAGCACCGACCCCGGCTGCGTCTGAGCGACCGCCTGTATAGATACAGACTGACTAAACAACACACAGAATATTATTAAAAGCACTCCTCCTCCTTTTGTTACGTCATGCCGACCGAAGTGGAGGTATCTAAACACGTATAGGAGACTTAATGCACGCCTACATGGTAATTTCTTTTTTTCAATTATTGAGTAGTCACTGTCTCGCCGATAAGACAATATATTACCACCCCTATTAAAATTTGTCATTCTAATGGATCATTAGGTGTGAGCCAATGAAGGTGGTACCGGAAAAACAGACCGGTCAATATCCTACCGTACCTAATCCTTGATCAGGCCACACGGTTCATAAATAAATTTGATTGATTTAATATCGGAAGGGCTCTTTTAGGTATCTATTGGTTATATCATCGTTTACAATTGGAGCGCAAAACCGATTAGATTGGTCTCTCAGAGACCAAATCTGCACCTGAGCTACTCGGGGGCGGATATTAGATTTTTGTAAAGATGTTTTTCCTCCATAGTTCTTAATTATCGAACCCTCTCAGAAAAGCGGAAATCAAATTTGGGCGACTGCCTGCTTATCTTTGCAGCGAGGCTTTGGCGAGCCTTTACTCATTACCCTAGGAAGTAATTTTCAGTAGTTCCACAACTAAATAGTTATGGGCAATGCAATGGATAAAGCAAGCGTCGCTCCCACCCTAGGAATTAATATCCCAAAGATAGGAAAACTGACGCATTACCTACACCTCGCATTGCTAAATCGCCAAATCCGCTACGAGAGTTCCTTAATGTCTCAGATCTCTAACTCTATTATTTGTTTATTTTTATTTGTTATACTTTATAAAATTCAATATTACACCACTAAGATACACAATAATAAATAAAAATCAACACAAATAAATAAAAATGATGCGAAAATCGAGTTAATTTTCAACATAAACACTCCGTATCTTTATATTTCATCACTTTATAATAGTTGTGGGGATGGTAAGCAACAAAAAACACAGTAAAAAATATACAGGAAGAGGACTATCCTTATATACGGCAGTTTCACTTAGTCTCGATACTAATGAGGAAATTGCGGTGAGGGCTGGCTACAAACCGAACACCATATATAGCCATTTTTTGAAAGCAGAACTCGACGACAATATCCTTGTAAAATACGGTAAAGCAATACCGTTTGATTTTTCTTTAGAATACCCTGAACTTTCTCATCATTTTCAAAGCAACCTATCCAAAGGTGATGAAGGTAGTATAGCTTTGAAAATTAAACATGATGAAATTCAACAAAAATATACCAGTCTACTAGAAACTCACAATGAGCTTTTTAAAGATTATAGCAAAGTAAAAGAAGAACTGGGTGATGCGTTGAGAAAAATCGACACTCTAAAAAAAGAGATAGAAACACTTATAAAAAAGTAAGCTCGGATCTCGGCAATCAACCTCCACTCGCGCCTCTAGAGAGGTGTAACATAAAACTGAGAAACAATCAGAGCACAGCTTCCCGATAAGATATCCTTTGCGGGTGTCACAATTCTTGTGGTGCCATAAACGCATGTACTAACAATGAAACAAAAAAGCCGTCCCGAAGTCAATTCAGGACGGCTTAAAATATTATCATGAGAGCTTACTAAGCTCCCTTTAAAAATTGTTCAACCTCAGACTTAGTCAAAGTAAGTTTTTTACAGATCTCCGCAATGGAATAGCCTAATTCTTTAAGCATTTCGATTTTGTCTTGAATTTTTCCCTTTTCCATTCCAGTCTGAATTCCCTTGTCTTGTCTTGTCTAGTCCTTCTTTTTTGGCCTTATCCAATAAATATTCTCGAGTGCCCATAGTATTACTCCTTCCTATTTTTTGATGATAGTGTTTGTTTTATATGGCCATCAAGAGCCCTTCGGGCTTTCCTTCAATTTTCGATTCAAACCTAAAACACATTTCACAAAATGGCATTTTAGCTTTTCAATTTTTGGATCAGATCCCTAGGAAAGCCCTTCTCTTCTAAAAATGCTTTAGAATTGTTGGACTTTTTGACAAAAAACGGATCATTCCCATAATCCTTTACATTTGATTTTTCAACTTCGACAGTAGTCGATTTATTATGCTTACGATTGTCCATATCAATATCTCCTATATGCAAATATAACACAATTATTTTACCCGGATTGCCATAAAAGCTTCATAATTAACATGTTTTTCAAACTTACGCCACTCATTTACCGAGTATCCATATATTTCTAGCTTTTCACTTATTTCGGTCAGATTATTTGAAATCCCCATTTGATACAACCTTGTTCTTGCCTCAGTGCTACCTTGCGCATAAACCATCACATCAGGAAAATGGTCAGTAAATACGAGAACAATCTTAGCGATGGTCGCTAGAATCTTTTCTCGATCACCGTTATTGGATTTTGAGAGATCACTGATTGCCCCTGTACTTGGATCGACATCTCCGAACCCTAGATTGAAATAGGTAATGCCGTCTGCATTTTGAGGACTGAATCTAACCACTTTTTTTATTAATCCATTCGGACCATTGCTTTCAAACTCGAAGTCTAAAAAACTATCATTAGTTTTAAATTGGTAGTGCGGTAAACTCATATTTCCCTAATACATTTAACTGGTTCAGCTCTTACTGCAGTACAAGCTTTACATCATATTTTAAATATCCATACCTGGATGATTCATTTACAGTATCTGATCAATAATTTAGTCACAATTATTAACAACTGGTTACTAGACAAACATACTAACTAAAAACCAAACAAACTAAAATAATTAGCATTTAAAACTTCAATTGTAAAGACCTTAATTCCCTTTGCTGCCGCCACAATTCTTGTGGTGGAAATAAAGGCAAACACTAGCGATGAAAGCAAAAAAGCTGTTCCAAAATAAATTTAGAACAGCTCCCTCAATAAATATCTTCTAGAATCTATTTTAACTTTTCTACCTCTTCAACAGTTAATCCAAGGATCTCCGAAATCATCTTGACCTCAAATCCATTTTCCAACATTTTAATGGCTGACTCCCGTTTTTCTGCATCCGCTTTTACCCGTTCTTCTTGACGACCTTCCTGACGACCTTCAGCCTTGCCCTTGGCATGACCAGAGCGTAACGCATTAGACATTTACCCCTTAAGAGACATGTTAACCTCAGCTGATTAAAAATATTCGAAAGAGGGAGGTTCTATTTATCCCGAATTTTCTCCTTTATCTCCAGAAAGAAGACTTTTGTATTCTTTCCTTTTGTTATACAAAAGCTCAAAATGATGCAAAGGACGTGTACCTGCAAACGGCTTGAGGATAGGTTTGCTTTCTTTAATAAAAACTACTCCATCATGCCGCCTCTGAAGATTTCCAATCGTATAGTGAGAATACTCAAGACTATTACGCCCAACTTGTAACATCCAACGAATTGGAGACAACAGCTTTGAAGTAGGGTAATAAAAATAATCACAACCGTCTAAAGACAATGCGTAGCTTTCAAAACTGCCAAAAACCGGCTTTGAAATATCTTGATATACCTTAAGAGGAAAACCGCAACTATCTTGAAGAGTCTGCCCAGTCCCTACAGTAAAATGAAGAGAGAAGAACTTGTCCCCTAAAACCTCATAAAGATAATTCCCCAACATCTTATGCTGACCACTAGGATAGGTCAATGGTGTCTTTTGGAGATGCCCAGAATGCGCAAGAATAGTAACTGACTCTTTTTCTGTAACAAATAAAGAGTGTAGATGGTGATATCGCTTAAACATATTAGCATCCCGACTATTCGCAGTATAGGATGGTTTTATAAGTTCATCTAACATATACAGACAGTATTGAAATTCGCTAGTCCCTAACTTATGTCTTAGATTCTCGTCATTTTCAGCGATATCTCTAACATCAGCTACTTTACCATTCATTAATAACTTGAGATATATAAGTGATTTTTCGACCCCGAGTAACTCCCTAAAATAATCCATCAACATAAATTGTGAGATTGGAGACGGATTGTCTATTCCAAAAACACTTACCTTAGCGACCCTTTTACTATTATATTCTCGAAGCCAGTCTACAAGGGGCATAACCGCATTCTCTTCGCTAAATAGCAATTTAAGTTGTTCAACAATTATTAATCTAGTTTTATTATCTCCATATCCTTTAACATAATAATCCAATAACAATACTACATCAAAAGGAATTTCTAATAAGACCAACATACAAGAATAATTAGTGACCAGCTCCCTCACAAGCTCTAATCTAGATTGCATTATGGTAACACTCCCATGTGTAGCCTCCCCCAATCCAACAACCTTAACCCTATCAAACATCTTATTTACTGGAAACCCTCGCGCTAACGCAACATCTAACGGCACTATTTCAACGGCTTGTATAGGGTTGAAGTTATCCTTTTTAACAGTTGAAAAAACAGGATTGGGAGGGTCTACTTTCTTTCCATTACAAGAAAACTGTAAGGGCCTAAGTTTGACAACCTGGTTCCCCAGCGTGTTACCATAATAAATTACACTTATGTAGACGGAATAAGAGTTCGGAATATTGAGCTGTAATTTCTGCCATGAAGTCTCTCTTCTTGAAATTACACTATCTGTGAAAACAACCTCTTCTTGATCACTAAAACCAACTGCCTTTAATACAACAATCCCATCACTGTTATATAATACAGGAATAGAAAGCTCAAGTTTATCAGAAGTACGGACACAATTTGGAGACAGCACGTGATTACCTAAAGTAAAACCCATATTACGGGTATGCCATGAGGTTTGCTTATAATTGATTTTCAAAAAGCCACCGTTTTCCAAAGAATCCGAGTTAATATATGCATTCTCTAATTTATTCAACCATCGCCAACTACAATCCATCGATTCTTTAAAACTTAAGTCAAAAAAATCAATTTTATATTGGCCGTATGCGATTGTTACGCCATAAAATGCTATAAGAACGAACGCTTCCCTTAAAACTTTATAAAACACGGATACTTTCATGAAACAACATTATCTACATCTGCCATATATATAGGATTCCTGAATCATAGGCATCAAACGTACCATTTCTATTATTTTGCGGATCGTAAAAATAATACCCAGAATCACTATAACCAGACAGGATACCTCCATAAGACCGTCCCGTAGCAAATGCTAGAGCATGTATTACTCAATCATTTCCACCCCAACCAAACCTACCAAAATATCCAATAAATTAAATCTTGGAATAACACTGGCTCTATCTCAAGCTAATCAGATGCTAATTTGTCTTTTCTTATAAAAAACAAATCGATTTAATACTCAAATATAAATATATACAGCAATAGAGATTTAATATTAACCATTAAAAATACAATAATAAATTGTTAACAACAACCATGAGTTTTAGCTAACAAAATCAATAATATATTAGCATACGGACAAATCCATGGCTATTTATAAGTTTTTGAAAATTAGCTGTAGAATATGCTGCTAATAGTCGATTCAAGATAGTGGATCAGGCTATACAGTACAAAAAAAGAAGATTGGACTAAGCATTTAACATTCCATCCAACGAAATACTTGAACTATTAGTTGGATAAAAAAATACTGAAAAACTGGTAAATCAAATAAAAATAACTGAAATACCTCGCTATGTTCTATTAAGAACAGAGGATAATACCCTAGTAGAAAAGCGGATAACCTTTGGTAAAATCGAAGCAAATCTGATCCTAGTGATTTTTAGAACTTCACCATTTCCAAAACACACCTGATCTTGTAAAAACATTATCAACCCACTGTTGGAAAAATAGGAAAATCACTACAATACTGTTCCGTAAAAACAAACAGGTTTTGGCAAAATCAAGATTTCTCTATATTAATTTTTGTACGTATGGATTATTTTTTCATGAACTTGACTTCTTGTAAACATAAGTAAAGAAAAATATCTTGTATTTTGCACAGCGTAGCTGTGAGCTATACTTCTATTAATAAATATCAGGCCGTCAAAGTCTTTTTTTAGGTCACTATATAAATAATTGCCTGAATACGCTAATCTTTTACCTCTAGAAATCTGTAATAGAGGGACAGCCTCTTTGACTTGATCTGTTGAAATAAAAAGATATTCTTTATTTAATTTATTTACCATACCCTCAAAACTAAAACCCAAAGCATTTTGCATACTATCAACTATGGGTTTCCTGAATGCCGAACAGGAATCAACAAGAGCAGATCCGCTACCAAATGTAAAGTTATAAGCAAGATATTCCCCCTGAAATCGCTCATGAATCCTCGCACCCAGCGATTTCTCTTCTTTGTTGAAACGTGAAATTGGACTTGATTTTTTTAGGTGAGCCGAATGCAATAATAGAACGACCTTCTTGTCCTGGTCCTTAAATAAATTTTCTAGATATAATGTTCTGTAAAACATCATTGAATCCCGATCTTTAGATCTCCTCCCCTCAACATCTGATTTTTCGGCAGATAAAAGATACTTGTAATAGGCATAGAAGCGTTCATCCAACTTAGCACGGATGGGTGCATGATCCATATTTCTCAGTCCCTCAAATTCATTGTGAAGGAATAGTTTAGGGTCAAATGTCAATGGCCCCGGAACTTTTGTTGCTTTCATATAAGAAGCCGCAACGCTTGGCCCTAACAAGCCTAAATAAAAGTCCCTTATAGCTAATCCCATCGTACTCCCTGGGTTGTCAATTCCGAAAATATTAATTTTGTTTCTGGAGTTGTTAGCATTGTAGAGTTTCAACCAATGGAGAAATTTCTTATCTTCTTCATTGGACATGTAGAGATCTAGATACCGCTCTAGCATTGGCTCTTCAAAATTTAATAAACCTTGCACATATAAATTTTCTATAAGCACAAATTCCGGAAATTTCTCAGTCAATATGATATTACACTTACCCTGTAATATAAGCGATTTTAGAAAATCGTACCTTGAAGAGCCTATACTTTTGCTTCCATGTGTACTTTCGCCTAGTCCGATAAATCTGACATCAGGAGAGAGTTGTAAACAATCTGCAATACTTACACTATCTGCAGAGGTTAGATCAGTTGTCACAAACTCTCCTAATTCTAACAAACTTCGATTTTGATTAATCCTTTTATCGTTAATAGACTTATTATCGATAGCAATTGTTAATTTTTTAAGTTCGATACGCTGATCAACATCAGAAGTACCTTCATAGAGAAACCCAATACTTAACGCCTTTAGATCTTTATGTTGAATGAGCAGTTTATAGCCCTCCCAATTCGTTGTCGCCGAAATTACTACAGATGTATCAGCAACTGCTTCTGCTGAGTTATTTAATCCGATGACCCGAAAATTCACTCCCGCAATAGCCGTACCTTTTACATCCACGCTGACCGAATAAACACTTCCTTCCACATCTGGCAAAACCACTTCTTTTGAAAGGTCAAACTCCAACGGAATATGGCTGGAATTTGGACGCTTAGAAATAATGAGAACATTTTCTCCCAAAGAAGAATCCACATAGTTAACACAGCCTGACATGCTACTTCTCCAATCCCACGAACAGTCATTATATCTCTTGAAATCCAGGTCATAGTATTCTTTATAAGACTGTGCATTTGACAACTGAATTTTAACGAGACAGAATATTAAAAAAAAACAAATGCGTTTATCCATTCTAAAAGTTGTCTAGCTATTAGCGTTTACTTAGCTTGTATATTTTTATAAATCTACGAGATTGTATCTATGTGCGCTAGGAGTTTTGTTAAAGTTACTTAACTTGTAACCTATAAATCAAATATTGAAACGCCGATGTAATAATATGAAATAAAAGCTGAAATCCCTGCCTTTTCCTATATCCTAAAACTTTGGTAATCTAATCTACAAATTGGTCAATTGCTGTTCAAAAAAAGAGGGTTTGAATGATTTATTAGCTCAATGAACTGATAAGGGGTAAAATAGTAAAATCAACTCGAATCGATATCCTTTGCGAACTAGCTCTTTTACCAAGCCAATGTGGCTAAATCCTGATTTGGTATTTTGAAAAACCTTATAATTCTAGATGTTTGTATTATTAAATCGCAAATCATGAAGAAAACAGCACTTTCAATAATTATCCTATTCATTGGCCTACACATCACTATCGGCCAGACTAATAATAAAACGGAAATGTATCCTATAGATAAGACAAAAAGTTATTATTTAGGTAATATCAATTTAGAAGGGATCAGTCTCGGAGTATCAGTAGATACATTGTCCAAAGTTCGAAGCTATGCAAATAAGTTTCCTAATATCAATAACAGAACACTGACTTATATTGAAAACGGGAATCGGATACAATTTGATATAAACTGTAAACAGCTTTCGAACATAAAGAACTATCGTTTCTTAATAGTAGACGAGTTGAACAACAACCTAGAATCTGGTGCTATTGAAGACCTAACCTTTACTAAACATCCATTCTTTGGTTATTCGGCAAATTTACCGACCATAGATATACAACACAAAGCGATCACCATAACAGTCTATAATAATCTAGATCCTAATCAACTAGGAGCAGCAACTGTTTATAACAAGAGATTACCTGAAACGGAAATTATCGATATCAATAAAGAGGTTTTTGCAAAATCGAGGCAAAGAACTGCTGTCGAAATGAAAAAAGGTGTATCAACAGTAACATTTGACCAAGAGTCTAAGGGAATAAGAGTTGTCGCCAAGAAGAATGAATACAATTTTATATACTCATTGACTGTAAAGGAGAAAAAAACGGGCACCACTGTATTCAAAGATCAGGCCTGGAACTACAATCACTCCAGTATCAGCGGCATACAGCAACCCTATATTTCAATTGACAAACAATATTTTAAAAATGCGGGCGAATATGAGATTATTATCCAACCTGACCTAAAGTCTATGTCAGCAAAAGAATTGGAAAAATACAGCTCGAGAAAAACAATCTATGTAGATATACTTAAGAGCTATTCTACTCAAGAGGTGATATTCTGGTCTACAACACTACTGATTGTTTGCATTGGTACAACAGCACTACTGATATACCTAATACGAAGAAAAAATAGGCAGAAGATCAAGAATGAAAGCCTGCAGAAAAAAATTGCAGAGGCAAGGCTTGCTTCAATCCAATCTCAGCTAAATCCTCATTTCCTTTTTAATGCCCTATCCAGTATACAGAGCTTCGTAAATGATAACGATGTGGATAATGCAAATAGGTATCTGAGCAAATTTGCTCGTCTCACACGCCATGTGCTGGATAGCTCGACATCCACCTCTTTGATAGATGAAATAAATCTGTTAGAAGACTATCTCCAAATGGAGCAGCTGCGCTTCGGCTTTCAATATAAGATACAGGCTAAAAATCTAGATAACAACAACATCGAAATACCTTCTATGCTCTTACAGCCCCTTGTAGAGAATGCGATTAAACATGGTATATCAGAATTGAAAGGACAAGGACATATAAACATAGACTTCGACAGACATAAAAATGACCTGCAGGCTACTATATTAGATAATGGAAAAGGTTATAATGTGGCACAGGTCGTAACGGGATTCGGGATCAAACTGACCAATGAACGAATACAATTATGGAACGAACTACATCCACAGGCACCTATTTGCATTAACACCATTTCCAATAGTAAAGGAACATCGGTATATTTAACTTTTAAAAACTGGTTATCATGATCCGTGCAATACTAGTCGATGATGAAATAGCGAATATAAAAAATCTAAAGGCCATACTGACCAAATACTGTCCGCAGGTGACGGTACTGGCTACGGCAAGCACGATTACTGAGGCAGAAGAATTGATAACACTGCATCAACCTAATCTGCTATTTCTGGATATAGAAATGGGTAGTAGTACTGGATTTGATTTATTGCAGCGTATAGATAGTATTGACTTTCAAGTGATTTTTGTGACAGCTTACCACCAATATGGTATACAGGCTATAAAACATGCTGCACTTGATTATCTTTTGAAACCAATCGATATTGACGAATTAAAACTGGCCATTGCGAAGGCTGATGAAAAAATAAACACATTGGTAAAACAATCTCAGGTAGATTTTCTGGTCCAGCAGTGGGAATCAAAAAAACAACTCCCGAAGAAAATAGCCCTTTCCTTCCAAAATGAAATAAGATATGTCGTAATCGAAGATATCGTACGATGTGAAGCAGATGACACTTACACCGTTTTTCATTTTCTCCATGAGCCCAAAATAATTGCTTCAAAGCCATTGAAAGAATACAGTGAACTACTGACCCCACATGGTTTTATCCGAACACATCAGAGTCATCTAATCAACCCTAACTATGTCAAGTGTTGGCTCAAAGAAGATGGTGGTACCATATTGCTGGAAAACGAAGTAAAGATACCTGTCTCTAAACCCAATCGAGAACGTGTAAAGGAAGCTTTGGCTCAAATCTAATTTCTTGACCTACTCCATAACATCTTAGCGTTAAAAGCTTTATAACACATAACACTATCATAATGTGTCTATAGTATACATTTAATTTCTTTATATTAAATTTGGCGATATAATATATCAAACCCTATATGTACCTAAAAATAACCAGGACGTTAATAGTACTAATAGCATTGTTAGTGAGTCCATATATTTATGCGCAACACATCGTTTTACCTATCCAACAAAAAATAGGATTCGGCCCGTTCCCTCCAGACAATGGCACTGTTATGTTTGCACCAGACAAAACACACCCCGCATACGAAAGCTTTGCGCATTTACCGTATAACAATGTCCCATCCGATTGGTCGAATGTGAAGAAGGGGATAATTATGTTTGATATGCTTCAGTTTTTGTATCAAAGTTCGTTTACACATCTTGACCCCAAACTATACCAGCAATTTAAAAGTGACCGACATTACAAAATTGATGATAAGGAGCTTTCTAAGGAACCAATTGCCTGTTTTGTACGAATTGTATTCGGGACATCGGCTGATGGCCAGGAGGTCTATGTAGTAGATAAAAATCAGAATGGCGACTTTGTTGAGGAGACGGTGATGAAGCTTGAAACACTAAGCATACAAGAGCCCATAACAGATCTCGAAGATAAGCTATCAACAACTTATTTTGAGAGCAGCAAAGGAGATAAAACTATACGAACTCCAATTCCTCTTTTGATTTTCAAAAATCAATATGGTTACGCATATAGCATCCCTAGCTATAATGAAGCGCTGTATAAAGTCGATGATACGATAAATACTCTATATGCTAGCCATCAATTTTGCTTTCCTGACTACTGGGTATCCGATTTGGTGGTAGATACAAATAAGACTAATATCATACC
The DNA here is from genome assembly GCA_040395455.1 of Sphingobacterium yanglingense. Lineage (GTDB taxonomy): Bacteria > Bacteroidota > Bacteroidia > Sphingobacteriales > Sphingobacteriaceae > Sphingobacterium > Sphingobacterium yanglingense_A. The sequence goes on from JBEBQJ010000001.1 coordinate 84,935, forward strand.
GAAATCCCGCACATTTGTATTGGACGACCGAAAGTATAAAAACATGGGAGTTGATGTTAGAACAAATCAGCTAACACTCCTAGAAGTCGATCCGAACAGTAAAGATGCTGACCTGAGCAATTTTAAACACAAGGACATCGCTAGTAAAAAAAACATAGACATCGAATCTCTGAAAGGAAAGTATATACTATTGGATTTTTGGGGTTCGTGGTGCGGACCGTGCCTAGCTCAGCTACCCAAGCTCGCGGAAATATACCGCAAACTCGATCGGTCAAAAATCGAAATAATCGGTATTGCTGGAAGAGACAAGTACGAAGAGGCCTACAAAGCTATAATGAACCATCAGATTCCTTGGCAAAATATCCTTGATGACCAGAATAATAAGCTAACCGAAATTTATGGCATCGTCAAATACCCGACCTGTATATTGATAGACCCAGAAGGTAACATCGTCGAAAAAGATATTGCGACACATGAGCTGATAGAGGTACTGTTCAGGCGTCAATTGTTTTAATCGAACCTTTGTGGAAATGTTGCCATTTTAGCATCCTTGTAAAAAGGGATAAATATGAGAAACATACCGTACCGGTTATTAATCCTAATCGTTGGTTTTATTTTCGGCAACTGCTCTCATCCGAATACGGCACAGCAACTGTTTGTTCCCACAGAGAATACGAAGGAGCAACAGCCAACTTTTTTAGAATACAATAGAGATCGGATAACTGTACCTCAACTATTGGATAGTATTGATGAGGAGCGGACGATAGGTGAACAGCTCTTCTTAGGTGAAAAATTCTTCTGCGATAGCCTAAATACCAGATTACTTGCTGCAAATATAGCATACCCTATATCCAACATCTATTTGATTGATTTTTATGAAACCGATAGCACCGCAATATTTAAAGATTATGTTGGGTATTTTAAAGACGGTGTATTCCATGGTACAGCCAAGTATCAAAAGGCTTTTCATCAGGACTCCGTCATGCTCGACTATAATCCACAGCAGGGAAATCTTTCTGTACAAATGGGAAAGCAGAAAGAAAACTATTCTCAAATCACGCTAAATGATTTTTCAGCCCTATTTGAAAAAAGAATATCTTTTTTCATTCTAGATGAGTCTGATCAGGGTTTTAAGAATATCTTTGAACGCGGTAAACCTAAATCCCGTGGCTTTAGAATAGATATAGATGAATTGCCCCTTTCAGAACGAAAAATAATTTATCCTAACGATTATTACTATGAAGCCGTCTTACATACCAATGGTACGATAGATCTGCTGAAAAATAATCCCCCACAACAGCCAAATAGTCTTTACTACAATGAACAGATAGTAAATAAAATCATCCCTCGGGAAGTAAAAGCAAGAAGACTCCAACCTCAACGTATATTCGGCCTTCCAATAAAGACAAAAATGCGGTTGAGAGTAGAATTTTACTCAAAACATAAATCGGCCTTATTATCTCCTAAAAAATCCGGGGATAATAAGCGAGGCTAAATAAGAAATATTGTTTAATAATCTTCTCATTACCATAGGTCATCAAATTCGTATTTGTCCTGCTGAACACTCCGGAATTCTTATTAAAAATATCATTGGCAGAAAATTTCATTTCTAGATTGTTTCCCTTTAGCAGCCTTAGGCTCAACGACGAATTAAAAATCATACTTCCTCTTGTTTCATAGCTGTTAACTATATTTTGATAAGAAGCATTAGCATTGAATGTGGCTCGCTTAAAGATTTTGAACGCTAGGCTTAAATTGGTGTCATAAAACTTATTATCAAAACTTTGTAGAGATCTTATCGAAACCCGTTGACTATAAAAATCTGCTTTTTGCTTTAAACCCAGCCGCACATCCGGAGTAAGCTGAAAACCCAAATCTACCCCCGCTGAATAAGTCTGTGTCTGTGTTCGATAAAGCTCCTCTGCAAGCTCCTGGTTCGTATACAGCAGTCGTCCTTGCACACTAAGCTTGGCAGTCATATTTTTAGATTCCGAAAAACGAAAAGGCCTACTATAACTGAGTGATGACATATACGCTATCTGAGACTCGGGGTTATTTCTCAGACGAACTTCCCTGCGGCCGTCGTCCGTAAAAACCACACGTTCTATAAGAGCTCTATCAGTCATGTCGGCACTAACAAACAGCTCCATATTTTTAGGTACTATACCAAACATATTATTAGCGAATTTAATAGATAGACTATTAGTAACACTATTCTCTAAATGTGGATTTCCCAGATACAGATTGAGTAGATCAATGTCGTCTATCACAGGATGTAACTGATCCATTGTCGGAACCTGAGTTTTACGACTCCAGTCTAAATCAACATGCCATAAATGCTCTTGGTCGACCATATCTTGATAAGAAAGTCCAAGGGAAGGCTGAACAGTCATGAAATTTCGTTCGAATACTCTGTCTATGTATCCGGAACTATTATCCTCTTTAGTGACCGCAAGAGCAATATTACCGGATAAATATAAACTCTGTTTGAACGCTCGATATATCTCTTTAAATACAAATTCTCGCCTAAAAGAAAATGCTCCCCGATAGCTATACCGTTTATAATCTTCAGTAAAGCTCAATCTTTCATTCACTTGTAGGGAATCTAAAGTACTTCTATCTGTACTTGCTGAATAGATCGAGAATCCTTGCGATATATTCGTTTTGGTCCGATAACCAAAAAATGCAGGAAAAATTTCTCTTATTTGTACAGCTATATCTTGATCGAAATGACTGCCATCTTGAATATTTTTACGTGCAAATTTCCGTCCTGACGCAATGGCGCCATCTCGGTAAAAATCCTTATTTATAATGTTATTTTCTTCTTCCCGCCCTGTATTCAATTTATGGTCTATTACAAGATCGTTAAACCATCGGAATTGCCCATATTGGGTGGGCAATCGATAAGCGTAGGATGTAACCAAGCTGAGTCCTTCTTTTTTTAACCGGCGATGGCTGAATTGATTTTCTTCATATCGGACACTATTAATATCACTCCAAGCATGAATATTCTCTTCTTGTTCTTTTTGCTGAACAAGTGTATTTAGCTTTATATTTAGCTTGGTATCATAATCGTTGTCATATTCATACTGAAGAATTGACGAAAGTGATTTATCTAAGTTATCAGAAGTTAAGTTGGACTCCCGATTGTTGTTTAAATATCCAGGTGTCAACCAGTTCGTATAAGACTGACTTTCAAACTGATTAGCCGCATGTTTGTAAAACACATTCTGTAGGAGGTAATTCTTTTTACGAACTCCGCTATGTGGTGCAAAATCATGTTGATACCTCGCTCCTAATGCCACTTCTTCATTATCTCCCAATCGACGCATATCTGGAAAATAGTCAGTTTTTACAGTGACGCCACCAAAACTAGTGTTCCCCATCAACATATCAAGATCTTTCAAGGGCTTATTAACATTGTTGGTCACCGCACCAACAGACAGCTGGCTGGCTTTATTAAAAGCGTTTAGGGAAAGCTCTCCCTCATAATATTTTTGCAAAGCTCTACCCGCCCCTACTTTTCCGAAAACACCCCTGTCTTTGTCCTTTTTTAATACGAGGTTGATATCTTTAGTATCCTGATTATTCTTTTCTGTGTCATAGATTTGAACTTTCGTTATACTGTTTTTAGGTAAGTTGCCAAGTGCTATTTTTGAGCCTACAGAGAAAAATGGCTTACCATTGACCAGTACGCGGCTAATTTTCTTACCGTTATAGGTGATTTCCTCATCTCCCCAGATAGTAATTCCAGGGAGTTTATTCAAAAGATCTCCTGCTACAGCGTTTGAATCCAATTTAAACGCATCAGCGTTAAACTCAATCGTATCTCCATTCAGCCGCACAGGGGCAAGTATGTCGACCTCTTCGATTTCATGCACACGCTCTTGTAGATAAAGATTGCCGATCGCCGTTTTTAAATTATTACTTAAGACTTCTATTTCCAACGTTTCATAGCGTTGGTGCTGTATACGGATCCTATACCGTTGATTGATTTCTAGTTTCTGGAGTGTAAAGTATCCATCGTCAGAAGATAAAACCAAGCGGTACACCTCTTCAAACCCTATTTTATAAAGAGAAACAGAAGCTGCCTCTACGGTTAGATTGCGAGCCGAATCAAGCAATTTACCTTGGATCTCAGCCCCAGCCTGTCCACGGACATACTGCCCCAAAAATAACGAGACTAATAAAAAGAGGTAACGGAGAAATCCCATACGCAAACAAGATAGATCACTTCAGTCTAGAAATGACCAAGATGGGATTTGTGGTTCTGGTTTTGTTCTCCAACAATCCTTTGGTAAACGCAGGTATCTCTCCTTCTTTTTGAAGACTAGGATGGTGGTTAAAAAGAATTGCTACATCACTTGGGGTAATGTAACTGTACAGATACTGCCTATCACAGTCGAGAAAAAAACTATCACTAAAAGAAGAACTCATAGGCAAAAATTGATTGGTTGCGGTAGGTCTTATTTTCTTTAAATCGTATAATATTCCTGTCTTGAGATCATACATAATGTCACTAATATTATTAGATGCATTGGTAATCATTAGTGTGGCAAAAAAACGGCTCTTATGAGAAAAAACATGATTTAAACCAAAGATTGCATCCGGATATTTTTTCGATACCACGTCCGGAAGACGACCTCGGAATTCGGAAATGAAATCTTTAGGAAGTGAATTTTGATAGGGAAATACCAGGAGTGTTTCCTTGGACAGACCTTTTTCTGTGATCGTATATAAGGTATTATTATAAAGTTGGACATATAGCAATTCTTCCTTATCACTAGCTTTACTGAACATATTCTGCACTGAGGAATAATCTTTTTTAACCAACTGCTGCCTTTCAATTATCGGCGAATAGACACCGTTCTGCAACATTTCCAACTGTGATTTATCAGTATCTACAAAAGGAGAATGATTCAAGAAAATACTGCTTCCTAAAAAGCCCATTCCATCTACGGTAATCCATCCCTTATTCTCTTTGACAAAAGTACCGTCAAATCGAAATATCCCCATAGCAGCATTGTCCTTAGACGTACCATACGAAGCATAAATCAGCCGCTCGGACTTATTGACAAATACATTTACAAAAAGAAAATCACCGTTGCTACAACTTCTACAATGCGGCACTTTATCGATCTTATGCTTGAACTTGCCCGAGCGGTCGAAAAAAAGAACACCTTTTCCCCTCAGATCAAATATAATTATATACTCTTCAGTAACCCATAGGTCCTTTACTTCTTGTATAATACTGTTAGAGGTCTGTTCTAGGGGAACATACAACACCTCGTCGAAAATATCCCCTACATCCCCCCCTCGTGCCTGGTGAATCGGCAACCGCAAGGTATCCCTAGATATGTCATCGGACAAATAAGATGACAAATAAGGAAAGGAGGAGGAGCATAATACCGTTATCATGCCTATTAAAAAAGCACTCGTAATGAACTTCAAGAAAATTTTTACTTTTTTGCTCTTTACTAAACGCATCTCAAACATATTATAAAGAAATGGCAATTGATTAATGGTAAAACGACGCACAACGAATATATCAAAAACAAATCATACTATTGAAAAAATTACTATCTAAAACTAATCTGACAAGATACAGGCAGATGATCTGAAGGATAACGATTGTCCCCATATACATCCGAATATACTTCGTAGTCGGATACTGTAGTAGTTTTGTTCACAAAGATATAATCTATGCGTTCACCCGGCTCCCCTTGAAATACACCACCTGGAAAAGCAGTTCCCACCTTACCTTTAGTACCATTGACTGATGTCTCATAGCTATCCGCAAGTACCGCTTTCATCGCCTTTACCTGACTACTGTTGGGCTCTGAATTGAAGTCCCCCACAACTAGCACAGGATATGTGCCTGCTATCTCTTGAATCTTGCGCACCAGAAGGGGACCTGACTCCCGTCGAGCGACCTCATTACGCCAATAGAAATGAGCGTTAAAGAAATAGAAACTCTTGCCACTTTTTTTATCTTTCATCTTGGTCCACTGACAGACGCGACGATCGGTAGCATCCCAGCCCACACTCGGAATATCAGTAGTCTCACTGAGCCAAAAAACTCCCGAATCTAATAGTTCAAAAAGAGCGGTTTTGTAAAGTATCGCACAGGTATGTAGATGACCATCTTTACCTCCATAGCCTACCTCGACCTGTTCAAAACCAGGCATTAACACCAGCAGTTCCTCCATCTGTCTCTGACTACCTTCTTGAGTACCTATGAGGTCAAACCCATGCGAGATTATTAATCGAGACAAGGGTTCCTTACGTGTATCCCAAGGATTGCCTGTCGCTTGGTCTGCTGCAGCATCATACCTGATATTATAAGTCGCGACTTTAAGCGTAGAACTGTTATGCTCTTTTCGAATGTGCATCTGTTGGCTCTTACATCCTAACAAAATAAGAAAGACAATAAAACACCATAATATTCTTTTCATAGTGACAACCTTAACACGAATGGTCAAAAAAGGTACGCCTGAAAATTCAGGCGTACTTATTTAAAAACGTATATATATCCTTATTTTAAATCGAAATGCATCAGGACAGGATAATGATCCGAAGCAACATCGGTATACGGATCCTGGAGAATCTCTGCATAATCACACTGCTGCGAAAGCTGATCCGAAAGATAACTATAATCAAGTCTGAAGCCTAAAAAGTCAGCACTTATATAGTCTGTCCGTGTCGGGAAACTGGCTTTATAATAAGGATTACCATTTAACATAGCTGCATCCTTGAAACCACTCTCTTCGAAAAGACGCATAGCACGGTAATCGAAAGGTACACGAGCCGGTCGATATTTCTGCATACTCGCAGTCCAGAATTTAGAGCCTAATAAACGCTCGTCAGTGGGTGAAATAGAATTAAAATCACCCGAAATAAGAACTGGTCCATTCGCATTCTTCAACTTGGCCTGCGCTATGACATGCTCCGCTTCTTCTACAACCAAATCATTGCTCTGCGAAGAGAAGTGTACCGCAAAAATATTGAGACCTGATGTCTCGGCATTGATATAGCCGTGTACGCGATAAGTAGTTTTCTTGCTCGTAATCAATACACGCTCGATATTTTTAATCTCCTGCTTAGAAGTAATCCCAGTAGGATAGCCATCTTCTTTAAGCAATACGCTGAAATCATGGCCGTAGGTTTTGGCTAGTGAAGTAAGGTCCGCATGCTTAAAACTTACCAACTCTTGATAAACGATCACATCAGGGTCCAATTGAGATACCCACTCCGTAAATCGCTCCATATTCTCCTTTTTCTTCCATTCAAAACCGTCCTGTACATTATAAGATAAGACAGTCAGTCCCGTCTTGGGGCTAAGGACAATCGGCACCGTCTTAATCTCTGGTTTTAACACCACATCTTTGTAGACAGGATTGTAACCTTTCTTCAAAACTGTGATACGGGCCTCAGTGTCCCCAAATATCTTATACGGAAGCTCCCCTTCGGAGACTACAGCATGCGTACGAGGCACCAACATATTGACATCAGGACGTCTCCTGGAGATAATGACAGTAGCCTCACCAGCGATACGCTCATTATTCTCATTGACCAGCTGTACCAGTACCTCAGTAGAAGCTACTTTAGAATCCTCCTCCATTGAAGGTTCGGAATCCTTGTTGCAGCTGCTACCAGCAAATAACAAGACAAAAACGCAAAAAAACAGCACTATGTTTTGTTTATGAATAAGTCTAATCATCTCGTATTAATTTTTTGATAGTCTGAAATTGGCAAAATGATATACGATATCTTTTGCTGGTTTATACCCCCCAGTGATAGCTGGCTCTCCCCCTATATTGATGACAATAACACGGTTGTGCTTGCCTTTCATTTGACTAATATTAAACTTCATATCGACCCACTTGCCCAACTGCGCATCCCCAAGCTTAGTATCATGCTGTCCCATCTGCCATAGTTCCTGCCCATAGGCATTCTCTTCGGCATCACTAGCGTACCCCCAGATACGATTCATAAAGCGAGGCCAAAGTTTACGATAATTATCATATACGCCAGGAAAGGAAGTTATATCAGGTGCATACACTTTAAAATTTAGATAAGGATACAATTCAGAATTGAACTGATAGCCTGTTGGTATTTTAAAGATTAGGGAGGCGGAACGATCGCGAAGGGTAACCTTCATCACATTTCGAAGCCCTGCTCCTGCGGGGAATGTAGCAGGATTAGTCACAAGATCAATTTTCCATGAAGCGGATTCTAACTGCCCATTTATAAAAAATGGAAGGGGTAGGTCCGTTTCATTTGGGGTATGCACCAATTCTACAACCCCTGACTCGACGAATGGCACCAATAAATGATCAATACCCAAAGAATAAGGCACATACTTCACTTTCTTAACCAGATCATTTTCTAATAAATCTACTAAAAAACGAGCATTTACCTCAGACATATCCCCGGAACGACGTACAAATGGTAAAAATGGACCACCACCTACTGTAGCAATAACAGTATTACGATTATAGGATGATTTGGTCATCTCAAACAAAGTTCCCCCCGTTAAATCAATCTCATCGAGATCCGTAAAATAGAAAAGATCTTGCAAGCTTTTAGTATGTATCGGAAAAGTTAATTTCTTGATATTGGCCACACCTACTACGTTGAAGGTAGTCACTCCATTCTTCCTTAACACATCCGCTTCTGCCGGCAAGAAAGGGGTTGTAGCTGAGGGCATAAAAAAGCTTACTTTCTGACTCAATACAATCGTATCAAGTATCTCAACACCATCAACCTTAGGTACCACGCGATAGTCTACATCAACATTCACCTCGTCTCCAGTTTTTAAATTACTTGCAAAGATGCGAGGATTAACATCGCGTTTACCTTCCATCACTGCTCCGGACTGGTCTTCGTAAGCGTACTCCAAATCGCAATAGGTCAGCAATATAGATGAAATATTCTCGGCCCAATCTAAGACGGCATTGGAACGAGACGCAAATATCCGTGGCGACTGCACAGCAATGGTCGCCAACTCGTTGTTTGTATAAGGAATCAAAGCAATCTCCTGTGGAACAGACTTATTGCCATACTTGTCCTCAGTATAAACTTTAAACCTATACAATTTAGACTGTTTTAAATTAGGAATATTAACCCAAGAAACTACGGAGTCTACGACAATACGCTCCTTGTCATATTCGACAATAGTCTTACTAGCTTTACCTAAATATATTTGATCATTGGTGATCCGTCCGGCTTTCATCAAATCCAACTCCACACGCTCAAATCCAATTTTACCAGATATAGTATCAAACTTGGCAGGGTATACCTTCTCCCCTCCAAAAGGTTCGACATTATCATATATCCCCTTACATGAGTAAATCGCCAATATACCGAGACAGGCAATGACACTAAATAAAATATTTTTTTTCATTATCGTATAGATATTAAGGTGAATTCTACTTAATTACTTGCTTTGCGCCCATAAAGCGTTATTTCAGAAAGACAGTTAGCACCAACACCTGTATAATTGGATAAAAAGTCGGATACGGCCTCGTAACGAAACCAACGTGTCTTCTTCGTAAAAGCCGGAAAATCAGGATACATATAAGCCATATCGCCTGCCTGCCCTGCCTTCACAAAGTCCAATTCGCTAGGAAGAATTGGGATAGGAATCTGATGATAAGCGATAAGCACCCAATCCTTAGTATCTTCGTCCCAATAGTACATATTATAAGCCCCCACATTTTCGGCACGGTAATATTGTCCCTGAATACCCAATGAAGCCGTTCCATATCGGCGCTGATGGGTGACAACCCTACTGAGTTCATAATAATCTCCCAAATCAATCATAAGATTCCAAGGCATATTCTTATCAACCAGATTGCCGGTACGGCCGCGCTTACCTGTATGCATAAAATTGAAATCTTCACCAGTGTTAATAATATCGTCTATTACATAACGTGTACGCCCCTCATTGTCATTGCCAAAGACCATTGGAATGCCTCCAATAGAGTCATTCGGATTAGGTAATTTCCATATTTTTTTGGGTATCAATTCGTCTTTTAATAAAGTAACTTCACCTTTTTCAATTGATTCGGTAATATTACCATACTGGTCTTCCACACGAACATTTACATTAACCCTGTCTGACGCCACCTCATCCAAATCATAAACGAAACGACGATCAGCTTCTGCTTTAGAACTAAATATTGTTGTCACTTTTCTCGGGCCTGATTTATCGGAAAATTCGAAATCAACATATACATTAATATCCTGTTTTAACTCATTGGCCCAATCCACAAAGAAAGAACCGAATCCTGGCCTCACCTCCAGCGATCGAGCCACACGTTGATATGCGGGCTCCAAAGGTTCAATATTGACGATCAAAGGTGCAGACCTGTTGCCCGCTCTGTCAACAGCGTACAAACGTACAGCATGCATATCCGTGTCTGGAAGACCGTACACGTCGAGTGAATCTACAAAATAGGATGCATTAAACTTAAAAGTCTTCCCCTTACTATTAGTATACTCGGCTTCAACCGCCAAGAGATCTTCGTCCTCAGGCAGCCCATAAAAGAAACGGGCTCCTCCATATAAAGATTTGTAATACTTGAGCACAACCGGCCCCGGAGGTGTGCTATCATCTATATTAATATTGTACCGGTCTTTTTCTTTACAAGAGAAGACCAATGCTAGCAACGCTATACATATACTGGCACTTAAAAAGTTTTTTATCTGTCTATGACTCATTATCGTTCATATATAAAAGTAATACACTAAATAATCTATACAATCCCCTAATTAACCCAGCCAGGATTCTGAATTAATTTACTATTAGTATTCATTTCGTTCAAGTCTATTGGCCATAGGTAATCAGTAATGGTAAATCTTCGCTGCTGTTTCACATCTAAAACAAAGAAAGTTTTGGCATCCTTACCATCCGTATCCCACCCCCACATAGGCGAAGAAAAAGCTTGTCCCGCGCGCTTGTACCGCCACATATCCCAAAAGCGCAATCCCTCAAATGCAAATTCGATCGAACGCTCCTGTAGGATAATATCACGCAATCCTTCTTGGCTTAAATGCTTATTGGGGTTACGAGCAAGGCCAGAGTTCCCCCAGGAGTCCTGCACGTCCGGAATACCTGCCCTGTTACGAATCTTATTAATATCACTGTATACATCTTCACTAGGCCCATAGTATTCATTCATCGCTTCTGCCCGCATTAAATACAAATCAGACATGCGAATTAAAGGTAATGGATACTTGATTACACGTTGCCAATAACCAGATTGAGACTCAGGATGTGTTAACTTCTGGACTCCGATTCCTGATGTAAAATAGTCACTCGGGGAGTACGTTGCACTCTTGCCTCCATCCGTATTATAATAAAACTGTGTATTAATAAGCACCCCATGGCCTCGCCAAAAACCACCTGTAATACCTAGATTGGCGTAAAACCGAGGTTCTCTACGCAAGTAAAGATTGATGGTCTCTCCGCCCGGTTGCATATATCCTTGGAGTGGTTGATAATCACTATCCTCAATACCTGGCAAACGTACAACTTCATGCTTACTATTCATATCATAAGTCAAATCTTCATCTATTGGAAGTCCATTTTCTGTATAGTATCGCTCTGCCATTTGATAAGATGCCCCTAGCCACTGAAATGAAAAAGAAGCACTATTAGCCAAACCATCTCCATATCCACTAGGCAACCTAATAGCTGCAGCGGACCCTAATCCTGCTGAACGATAACTAATTCCAGACATACCCCAAACAAGTTCTTTATTCCAAGGATCAGTAATCACCATGCGAAGATCATATAAGGTTTTCATCTTTTCTGGATTTTTCTCAAAAGCCTGACGATCAAAAATATAGGGTTCTTTCTGATAGGTATACATTCCTAGTCCGTTACGTTCCGCAATTAATATAGCCTCGTTGATGGCATCTAGTGCTGTCTTCCACTTCTCCTTGTCAAAGGATAACGGAAAAAATGGTTCTCCTTTAGCGTTCACAAAGTCACCAAAAAACTCTATATTACCATTGAAAAATGGACTCGCCTGATAAACCAGAATCCGAGCTTTCATTGCCATTGCAGCGACTTTGTCAATCTGTCCCAAATCACTATCAAGAACACGTTCTTTCAAATCTGGTATAGCTTCATCAATTAGACCTAGTATAAAGCTAAAACTCTCTTCGACCGTAGACCTAGGAATAAAAAGTTCTTCTTTAGTAGACTCAGGCCCCGCTGTTTTCTTCATTATAACAATAGGGCCGTAATGACGAACTAGCAAAAATCCATAATAGGCCTTTAAGAATTTAACTTGTGCGGACCATTCTCTTTTTTCCTGATCAGTCATATCCTTTACATTCCCAATATTTTCTAAGAAGACGTCAGCTTGGCGCATAGCCTCGTAAAGTGGTTTGCCCGCTCCCGTACCAGACCAATAGCCTATCTGGGGCGATGTCTGCGATTGTAAGCCTCTCATAATACGGATACCGCGCAGGTATCGATCATCATTGTTCAAGTCTAAACGCGCCAGCCACTCATCCCCGAGCAACCAAGAGCTGCCATGTGTGATATCATCACCCGGTATATAACTATAAACCTTAGCTAATGCATCGTATGCATCCTGCTTCAAATTAAATATATTCTCTAACTTCAGCGTATTATCCGGAACCACATCCAAATATTTGGTGCAGCTCGAAAGTGTCAGAGCGATGCCGCATGCTGCGACGAGTATAACTTTTTTCATCTTCATTCTCATTAAAAAATCAATTGAAAACCTACATTGAAACGTCTGTTGGGAGGATATCCTAAACCTTTACTTCCCATTTCTGGATCCCATAGTTTAAAACTACTCAGAACGAGTACGTTCTGAGAGCTTAGATAGAGCCGAGAGCCCTTTTTGATCCCAAAACGCTCTAACCCTTTTGGACTGTAGCCTAACTCTACGGACTTCAGACGTAGAAATCCTCCGTCTCGCAACCACCAAGTTGAGTTTCGGGTATTATTGGCCATAGCATTGGTTGATAACCGTGGCCAAAATGCATGAACGTTAGGATTAGTTTCACTCCAATAATCGTTGGCTATAATTGAAAGGGCATTGCGGTGATCCACAAATGGTGCTATCCCACTATCACTTGCATTGATAAAAAATGAAGTACGCGCATTCCCTTGAAAAAAGAAGGAAAAGTCAAATGCCTTATAGCCCATCGATGCACCAAATCCATATTGGATCTCTGGAACTGTAGGATGCCCAATAGGCACCATATCATTCGAGTTGACGATACCATCACCATTCACGTCCATATACTTAATATCACCCGCAGTATACTCTCCAAAGTCCTGTTTTGGAGAATTGTCTACCTCATACTGATCGACAAAAAGACGCTCAGCAATTAAACCTCGGGGTTGATTGATATTCGTACCTACACGCTTCAGGTAGGCATCTGAATAATCCTTCTCATCAAGCGCAACATATTTATTAGTGGCATAGGTAAAATTACCACGCAAAGACATCCAAAAATCCTGACTGAAAGTTTTATTAAACTCCACCATGCCATCAAAGCCCTGTGACTTGACCTCCCCAACATTCCCACTGATGGATGCTTCTAAGCCAGCAGTAGAGGGAAAATTCTGTCGGACCATATAAATTTTACTACGATAGTCTCTAAAAAAGTCACCTTCAACTCTCAACCCTCCATTAAAAAAACCCATTTCAAAGCCCAGGTTTGTTTTCTCCGACTGTTCCCAGGTTATATCCGGATTAGCGTACCTATTTGTCTTATAGCCATAATATTCATTATTAAATGTACTGCCCCAAGTGTACCCCGCTCCACCTAAAGAAATGTCAGATAAATAGAAGAAACGCCCTGCGCGTCCAGCAATGGCATCGTTACCAACAATACCCCATGTACCCCTCAATTTCAAAGTGTTCATTACTGGACGGATATTATCCCAAAATTTTTCATTGGAAATCATCCATCCTCCACCTATAGAGGGAAAGAAACCATAACGCTTGTTACCTGTGAATTTTTCAGAACCATTGTAACCGTAAGCAAACTCAGCAAAATAACGATCGTTATAGCTATAGGAAAAACGACCCGAATTTCCCATATTACGCTCTGGTAAAGTTTCGTAAATAGAGGTACTATTACCAGCAGTCAACAACTTCTCTTCCATCATACCGACTGTCATTGCTGAAACAGTGTGGTTACCAAATACACGATCCCAATTAAAACGTGCTTCGAAATAGAAATGTCCATTCGAATTTCTACTCGGAATAACATCTCCTAAATAAGGCTTTCCCCCAGTGGGATTAAGCAATAGTAGACTATATTCACCTGTTACCTGATTATATTTGTCAATATCATAATAATAAGGATCATAACTTCTACGCCCAGCGTAACGTCCCCAGGTTGTAGCTGAAGCTTTTCCTTGAAATTTAAGCCCTTTAGTGAAAAAATCTAAATCCTGAAATAGAGTCGCTTGGGCAATCACATTATTCTCATTACGATCTTCGTATCCCCTCACCATTTCTGCATAAGGATTGGGCATCAGCCCACTCTCCGTATATTTATTACCGAACAGAATGTGTTCCGAATACAGGTTGGCTGCATCGGGTAAATAATAGGGGGCAAAATCCACAGGGTTGATATTCATTACCCTATTAAAAATACTGGTTGCAGAATGAAATGGACCGTTGTATTTTTCATACCGAGCCTGAATTCGTGTATCTAATTTAGTAGTTGGGCTAAGTTTAAAAACTACATTGGTACGGACGTTATAACGACCGATATCAATATTATTATTAAAGTTGTTTTTGTTATCAACCTTCAACAAACCAGACTCTCTATCTGCTCCAAAAGCAACATAGTAGGTCGCAACCTGTCCACCACCTGAAATATTCAGATTGACTTTTTTATTACTGACGGATTTATTAAAAAGATAGTCATACCAATCAACGTTAGGATACAACATCGGATCATCTCCATTCATTGTCGCTTGAATTTTTTGTTCAGGATAGTAAGTACCTAGTAATGGATCTCGGGTAGTACGAGCTTCATTATATAATCTCATATAAGAAACCCCATCAACCATATCGATCTGCTGCACAGGCGAAGCAATGTGATAATCCACGCGGGCACTCAATTTGACAGGTCCTTCTTTTCCAGATTTGGTCGTAATCATGATGATACCATTAGCTCCGCGAGCACCATACAATACGGTGGCCGAAGCATCTTTGAGAACAGAAAAAGACTCGATATCATCAGGTTGAAGACGAGCCAAATTGTCTGTAGTAGATTCAAAACCATCGATAAGAATTAATGGAGATGATTGGTATCCAAAGGTAGTAACTCCACGGATAAAAAACTCTGCATTATCGGCCCCTGGCTCTCCGGAAGGAGAAAATGCAATCATACCAGGAATCCGGCCTGCAAATGCGGAAGTAAGGTTAGATGAAGGCACCTGTAAATCTTTCGTATTGACTGTGGTAATAGCTCCTACTATACTAGATTTCTTCTGCGTTCCGAACGCAACTACCGTAACTTCGTCAATCTCGGACTCATCTTCTGAAAGTTGAACTTCGATTACGCTTCTGTCATTTACTGGCTCTAACATCAAGTTGTAACCGACAAACTTAAACTCCAATGTGTCTTTGCCCGAACTCACGAGAGAGAACCCTCCATTTTCATCTGTTGATACAGTAGTGCGTTTAAGTTTTGAAAGAACACTTACTCCTGCAAGTGGCTTACCTGTTTTCAAATCTTTTACGATACCTGACACATTTCTTTCCTGCGCGTGCACAGAAGTGACGCTAAAATAGGAAATGGCCAAAAATATCCATAAAACAATGTAACGTATTTCCATATATGATAACTATTTGGTTTCTTTTTATTTTAAGTGAGACAAAATCTTCTGCAATTCTACAGCATTCGCATTCAGGCAAGAATACTTGTAATAAGCACAAAAGGAATACTCAATGTAGCGGTTAATAAAAGTGGTTAAAATGGTTAAGTTCACAACCGCTTTTTTTCAAAAACTTTCTTATCTCTTCATTTTATCTATATAAAACTTTAAAATAATCCCGACGAACAAAATCTGCTGCAAAACTAACCTTCAGGCATTAAAAAGGAACAAACTCTGGGTTAACAAAATATTAAGTATTCCTTCGAAAATAACCGCTGAAAAGAATATCAGCACACTAAACACGAAATTATGTCGGATTCATCATAAAATATTTAAAATTGGCGAAGTTCCTTTAGCACACAACAACTTGAAGCTATACGAAACCAAAACTACAGCAAATTAAAAACAATAAAAGTAATTACAAAACTTATTTTAATAAAAATCGAAATTAAACTTGATTATTTGAATCAAAAAAAGATACTTTATTTACTTTTTAAACAAAGGTTAACGTACCCGATACACAAAAAAAGCAGATTGACCACTTATCGAAACAAAACGAAATATATTTTATTCAACAACTTAATAATCGAATATCTTCAAATGTTACGTAAATACTGCGTCAGTAAAAGAATCAACTGATGCACCAAAGTAAGAGAGATCTTGGAAATTGCTACGACCAGTGAAACACCCAAGTTTCACTTTAATCCATCGGCCGACAAATAAAGTTACATATTTGGTTTGCTACGGGGTATTGAAGCCACAGTCGGTATCCTATCTTTCTCGCTACTGCCTAATCGATTTTTATGGGTACTACCTGAAGACAGATTGATATAAACCAATGCGATAAACAACAGTATGATTCCGACAAGCTGGATTAAAGAAATCTGTTCATCCAATACAAGAAAGGCACACAGTACCGCAGCAGGTAGCTCCAACGTCAAGAGTATAGCACTGATCCCCGGCCCCAGCTTGGGCATACCGATGCTAAAACACAGTGGCGGTATAACTGTTCCAAAAATAGCTAAGAAAACACCCCATTGAAAAAGTGTCCCATCGAAATGAGAACTACCATACAGTGTATTACAATTGATAAGAAAGATAATAATCGTAGAGCCGGTGGTCATTAAGGCACTCTTCTCGAACACGTGCATATCCTTGCCCAAAGCACTGGTAAAGAGAATATAGAAGCTGTACAGGACTGCGGATGATAAAGCTAAGGTGATACCCAAGAGCGAAAAATCCACCGCTGTGAAATCGGTAAACCCTCCTGCTAGAAATGTGGCGAATATAATGAAAGAGGAAGCCAGAAGCTGTTTGAGTTGTGGACGTTTGCGGAGTACAATCCACTCGGCAAAGATACTCATCCAAGCCATCTGCATGAGTAAAACAATAGCCAAAGAAGCCATAATATACTGTACAGAAAGGTAGTATAGATAGATGGCCACCCCCATACAGGCTCCGGCCAGCAATAGCTTCCATCTCCCTATGGCTGGCATATCGCTCTTGTTTTTCCGATTTCTTGCCTTGCACACGAAAGAAGCTGACCATAGGATCAAAGAACCTATAAACCCTTGTACAAATGTAACCTCGGCTGCGCTATACCCCTGCCCATAAGCAATCTTCGCAAATGAAGATAACATCCCATAACTAAGGGCACCAAGAGCCACAATCACGACATACCTATTCATAAATAAACTTTGTACAGGTAAATCTACCAAATACTGTTTTCTATTCAATAAATAAGTTTTAAATATGGATTTAATCCAAAAAATATAATTACTTTTAGTTTTAAAGCCAGAACAGGGGGTACAAATAAGTCTATAATCGGAAAAAATACAATGGAAAAAATGAACCTACAGGACATGATGCTCTTACGGGAGCTTCAAAAAAACGCCAAATTTGATATAAATGATCTCACGGATACACTCCATATGTCACGGACGTCCGTTTATGACCGTATAAAGAGACTAGAAACCGAAGGCTATATCAAGGAATATGTGGCAATCCTAGATCAGGAGAAAGTAGGGCTAAACTTTACCGTGATTGTAAATGTCTCGCTCATCAGTCAGCAAAAAGTACATGTAGATAGTTTTTTGGAGCAGATCACGGCTCTTGACGAGGTAATGGATGCTTATGTGACGGGAGGGATATTCGATGTTGTCCTCAAAGTAGTGGTGAGTAGTCCAGAGGCCTATAATGCTTTTGCCTCTGGTAAACTATCAGCAATACCTGAAGTCAGCAAGATACAGAGCTCCTTTGTAATGCGGTACATCAAACAGACTACCGCATTACCCTTCTGACAAACGTATAAATAGCTGCTTTCGCCAAACTAATCTCGTAGCGTCCTAGAAAGCCAATTTATACAGCGACCAAACCATTCCTCAAAACTTGGAGCCGTTAGAAAACCATGCTCACCATAGGCGTACAAATGCATTTCGGTAGAAATCCCCTCTTTCAGCAAAGCTTCATAAAAAACAAGTGAATTTTTGACAGGAACTACACTATCTCCGGTAGCATGCACCAGAAAAGCCGGAGGAGTATTTGTATCTACATGCAATTCATTGGAATGAAACTCAATTTTATCTACCGTTGGAGCAGGTCCCAACAGATTGCTTCTAGACCCTAAATGAGTCATATCGGAACGCATGCTAATGATAGGATTGACTAAAATCGTAAAATCAGGTCTTAGTGATGTGCTCTCTGTGTTAGGTACGAAAGCTTGGTCAAAATGAACCGCTGCTGTAGCAGCAACATGTCCTCCTGCAGAAAATCCCATGACCCCAATTTTTGCCACATCCACTCCCCAGTCTGTAGCATTATCCCTAACCAATTTTATAGCCATCTGTATGTCCTGTAAAGGGCCCATGGATTGGTCTCGCAAGACCTCTCCATCAGGAATTCGGTAGCGCAAGACGAACGCTGTAATCCCCAGTTTATTAAAAGCTTTTGCGATATCTGATCCTTCCCTTTTAGTTAGTAGCAAATGGTAGCCCCCTCCAGGACAAATAATCACCCCTATCCCATTCTGTTTATTTTTGTCTGGCAAGAAAACAGTCAGACTGGGCTCTGAGACAAACTTGGTAATGGTATCAACGTTGCTATTACTAAAGTCCTGTTCTCTATTTTTGCTAGGATATGAATTGGGAATATCTGTAGAATAAAGTGGAATCCGTAGCTGAGACTGAGCTTTACAAAATATAAATGTGCATAAAACAAAAAATAATAATCGCATAATTTCAATACGTAATAATATATAAATCGCTAAAAACTAAACAACCTCCTTTCTAATCAATCGTGACAACCGTAGCCACAGCGCGCTGTTTTGCGCCCTCAGGGTTAGGAGCGCTTGGAGTATCCACTTCCCCTCCTTTGATCAACGGCTTACCATTGATCAGCATACAGCTAGATCCTCCACCATCAAAGTGTATAGCGTCATAACAGCCGAGCTTGACCAACTCTCTTCCCACCTCTTCCCAGGTATAGCCTCCCAATCCATCAAAACCATTGCCCTGATTGACATAAACAATCATTTTATGGTCACTCGTCAAACCTACAGCACTACGTGGTCGATTGGCCGATCCATCACCAGTAATAAGTTCTTGTTTCATCTGTTCAAAAGGCACGACCTTTCCGTCTTTGGCTGCTATAGGTCCCGCGCCACTAGCTTCATAGGCATTCCAAACACGTCCATTCGCAGGAAAAGCCAGTGAAGGTTTTGCCAGTGGAGCATTTCCTTCAATATTTGCAGCCGGAGCAGGATATGCATAGGTAGGTGCATTGATACCATCCGTATAGACCCAATTGATTTCTAAAGGACCATTTCGCTCCATACCGAGTGCCGAGCGAGTCATATAATATGTTTTTCCGAGCCTTTCTGTCGAACTGGTATTGTGCCGTACTGTAGTCCCCTCTTGGATCAAGAGACTTACCCCATACATACCTTGTGTAGCAGAATGCGTAAAATATCCCGAATTGATAAGGATCGCGGGTTTCTTACCAGTAGGTAATTGCTCGTAAAATGATGACGGTGTTTTCACTCCAGAGGCCTCTCCTATAACCTTAAACTTATACTCTTTCGCTAAGTCAACTATAGCCATGTATGCTATTCCCGCCTTCCCTTGCATAGTCACATTCTTATAAAGTTTGATATGGGCAGGTAGTTCACCAAATGATGTATCTTCGGTCCATCCACTATAATCTGCAGCTCTCGCTTCGGCCGTAACAGTATATATTTGCTGATGATTGTTGTTATTTATACCCAAAGAATAGGGAGCACCCAAATCATAATTTGGTCGTACCGTATTGACACGAACCTTGTCTGCCAACTCAAAGTCTAATGCTAGTTTTTTGAGCTGTACCGGATGGTTAAAACTAATGACAATTTTTTTATTGGCATCATCGATTTTGACTGTAGCTTCGGGATAATTCTTGACCTTTATGCTGACGAAAGGCTTTTCAACAGGTATTCCCTTATTCTCAGATGTAGGAGTTGTTTCATCTCCCGTTTTTGATTTACTGCAGGAAGCAACAGCTAAAACTATAGACAATAGAAACAGCTTAATAACAATATTTTTTTTCATATGTGTATAATTTGATTTTTATCTGTCATATGGAATACTCATGGGTGTTTCTGTTTCGCTAAACATGAGTATTTCATTTTTTCACAAATTTGACAATCATTAATTTGATTTTTTAAAAATGTATTCTCCAGGTTGTAATTCTACTATAGTATAGTCGTGCTCTCCCGAAAGCGAGTGTACTTTTGCTTTTTGTTGTAAAACCAAGGAACCATCTTCTTTGGGTATCTTTAACAAAGCTGTGGTATTTGGAGGCACAACGATATCCAGGCTAAGTGTTCCATCTTGCCTGGTCCAATGGCTTTTGATAGGCCCCATAGGGGATATAAAATCTGCTTTTGCCCATTTCACATCAGTGTCTGTTGCTTTTGGGATCTGTATATAAAAGCTCTTGTATCCAGGCGACAAAGGCTTTATACCTGATAAACCATCGATATACCAAGCTCCAGGATAGAGAAAAGAACTGTGCAATAAAGAATGTCCCCGAAGATCCTTTTCCCACATTTCCCAAATCGTCGTAGCATCGTTGGCTCGCATATACCCCCAGCTTGGATAAGCAGTCTGTTTCAGCATACTGTATATAAGGTCATTCCGATGTATTGACCGTAAATATTTAAACAATATAGCTCCTCCAGTGATACCGGCATGAATATGCCCCTTCCTTTTTACCAAAATCTCATATTCCAACTGTTGCTGCACATTTTTGACATCATCTATTGGAACGACTTCTGCCAAAAGTGCCAGGGATTGATTGGACATGGACCCATCGGCGTAAACATAATTTTTATAAAAACGGGAATTGACAGCTGCTGATGACCTCTCTGCCTGTGCTCGCCATATCTTAGCCTGTTCTTCATTTCCTATTTCGTCAGCTATTAAAGCAGCTGTGCGCAGATTATAAATACGATACAGGTTGTTGAAACATATATTCTCTGTTTTTTTATTGTTCATACCTTCTGCCGTAGCATTGGGCCATAGCCAATCTCCCAAGAAACCCCAATCTCCACCGTAGGGCTGTAAGAGATTATCCTGCACATTTCCTTCTAAAAAATTCAACCAGCCTTTGATAAGGTCAAAATTCTCTTCTAATATTTTCTTATCGCCATATTGTTGATAATAGGTCCAGGGTAGGGTAACTACGATGCCACCCCATGCAGGACCTCCTCCCCCCCAATAGGTGGGAGCAGTGTGTGGAAGTATCCCTGTATTGAATACCCTACCGCTGCTCACCTTCTTTCGAGCCCAGTTAGAATCATTCATATTCCCGACCATCGGTTCGGTGCCCTGTACATCCTGCCAATCCTCCATCCATTTGGCATAAAAAGGCGCCATCTGATAATTCAACATTCCAGTTTCACTAGTAGCATGTGCATCTCCTCCATATCCCATGCGCTCTCGCTGAGGACAATCGACAATCATCCCGCCCAAGGACAAATTGTCAAAAGTCCATAATGTGCGATCGTAAATCCAATTCTGCAGGCTGTCTGAGCAGACAAACGTACTGGCCGGAGCATACCCTGTTCGTATAGCCCAACCTTTGATATCTTCAAGAGAAGGCTTAGACGTCGCTCCTTTAATCGTAATCCATCGTCCGGAACTGTAATTAAACCTATTTTTAAATACACCTTCCCCAGAGGGGCCTATAATGTAAGCACTTCGGTTGTTGAAGGTCATCTCGTCCTGATGTCGTTCAGAAAAAAGAAAATCAACCCTTTTACCAGCTTCTGCCTTAACGGCGATCTCGGTCCACCCTGCAAAATTAACCCCCATATCGACCCTATAATCTCCATTGGGCAATATCTCTATAGAAGCAGGCGCTATTTCTCGGAATAAAATATTACCCTCAACCTGTTGGGAAGATAAACGGATATTAGGATAATAAATAGTAGCGTTTTTCCAGGATTGATCATCATATTGTATACTGTTCCAATCTGGAATCTCTAGGTTGGCATCGTAAAGCTCGCCCCCAAAATTACGAGGAGACCAGTTTCCTAACAGCTTATTGGGGCTAGGATGTGTCTTCCAACTCGCATCCGTTCTAATCACTCCGACCACCTCTTTTGAAGCATTATAAAGAGTGGCTTCTGCACGTACAATCGCTCCTCGCGGCCGGTCTTCTCGCACATAGGGGGCATAGATAGACCAACCGGCACCTAACCAAAACGAGATGGCATTAGCTCCTTTACGTAAGGCCTTGCTGATGTCGTACCCCACGTACCGCGCCCGCTTGCCATGATCCGTTGCGGCAGGTGCCAATATCGGATTACCTATCTTCTGACCATTCACATACAATTCGTGAAAACCAATAGAGGCGACATAAATCCGTGCCTCAGATGGTTGTTCCTCTAGATGGATATTCTTCCTGAACCAAGGGTCGTATACATTATAGTCGGACAGACTATTATCATAGACTTCCGATGTGCCAATCCAATCAGCAGTCCAGTCTGCATTGGAGAACAGTCCAGTCACCCATTTACCAGTGGGACTAAAATCGGATACCTTTCCTTTTTCATCCTTGACGGCTACACACCAGTAGTATTTTCTGTCGGGATGCAACTTCTTGCCTGAATACGCGATATGTTGTGTCGCATCAGACCCAACCCATCCGCTATCCCAAACATCACCCCGGCGCCTGTTCAAAGCCACAGAATCCTCATCGACCAGAATCCTATAGGCTGTTTGCCGTTGTCCATAACGGCTCTTATCAGTAGCACGAAGTTGCCAACCCAACTTGGGGGTCAAATTATCAATCCCAATAGGATTGACCAAATATTCGCAGGTCAGCGTCCCTGGAACAACCGATGCCACAGAATTTGCCACTGCCAGGCTAACCTGACAGCAGCAAAATACGATTAGAAAAATTATCTTAAATCTCGTCATTATATCCTTTCCCTTATAAACCGACAGCTCTCCCATAGACTGCAACTTCAGCCAAATGGCTATATTTCTGCGGTCCAGCTGTCATATATATCCTAAAATACCTAGCGGACAGAGCAGTCTGTGGTACAAAAAACTGAGGATCATCAATATCTGCAAAGGTAAAACTGCCATGATCCGTCCAACTCACCCCATCATTACTCCCCTGAAGAATAAATTTATTAAAATCCTCCTTATTAAATCTCCCTGGACGGGCAGTCAATACAACTTTTTCAACTCGGATTTCTTTTTTCATATCATAAGCCAACCAATGTGGGAATGGCACCATAGTCCCGGTATGTCTACTATGCCAAAAAGTATTAACATCCCCGTCAAGAGTTTTTTCAGGAGGACCACCACCTACTGGTATCTGTGCTGTAGCCTCAAAAGAGCTCGCTGTAGTGGTCCATAGACTACGATCGAATACGACTAATGGCGATCGACTGTCCAAGGCCACGCTAAAGGTATCAACACTCAACTCATTCGGGAGAAACAAAGCCTGATACCTATAACTACCTGAAAACGAATCAAAATCACTGATAAGAGTTTTCTTTTCCGTTGAAGGGATTATAACAGATTTTTCTTCCCCCTGACTACTTCGATAAACGATACGTGTACCTATCATTCCATTCTGAACGTCTGGAGTCCCCCAATTGATGACCAGTCCCTCATTCTCTACAATCTTGTCTTCGACAATCACACTGTTAGACAGATAAGAACTATACACCTCTCCATAGACAATCCCCTGTACCTCAAGAGGAACTGACCGACGCATATCCCAATCATAGGTGTGAATAACAAAGTTATAATTACCTTCAATCAGAGGCTCTATACTAAGGGAAGACGAATCTTGACGTTCCGAAATATCCATCTCGACAGAGTCTGTATAGTTATTCCAAAACACACGAATTTTATTTACTGCAGGATCTTTCGTATTACGCCATCCCAAAACCACACGATTGTGTCCCGAATGTGCTACGACAGACCGTATTTTACCAGGATACTTCGACCCATTAGGAACCACATGTTCGGCGTAGATATCGTGCATGTCCTTACAGCTCGAAAGACATACCGACATAAACAGGAATAGATATCCGACTACTTTTAGTTGACTTTTCATCTGTTTAAATTTATTTTTTAGTTGTAATGAGACAATCAAGCTTATTTTGCTTCCTGTCCAAACAATGATATCTCAGCAATAATAACCTGCCCACGTTCCGACGGTCCATTATAAGTTTCTAACGTCCTGAACCGAATAAAACGTACTGGAACCCATGGATTAGGTATTTCATCTGTAGGCAATAACTCAAAATTTTCACCTTGCACATTGGCATATTGACGGTCTTCTGCAGTAATAGGCCCCGGCCCTGAGGGTTTTGTAGATTCAAATCGACCAAGTAGTACCCAATCGCCTCCAGCCAAATCATCTTTGGGGTTCATGCTATTGGATCCATAGAGTTCAAATTTCTTGACTGCACTGCCTGTATATTCATTTCTTATCCGTTGATGAACCTTAATACGACTCAACGTTGCACTCTGCTTTAGATTCACAGTAAATGTCTGAGGCATAGGAGAAGTGTGGGTATTGGCAAAGATATTACTGTTTTCAATATGAGTGATCCCATCCCATAAACCAGTTATAGCATACCTTCCTGCATTGTCTTCTGCTGGCGCAAAAGCATCAGAAGCAAGATTAAATACACCATAAGGCTTTGGAATCATATATTCAAATAGTGGCGTCAAAGTCGATATTAACGTGTCGGAGGTATTGCCCCAACGATCACGTATATAAGTACCTACTTTTATCGGCTTAGGACTAAGACCCGTATGGGAAAAT
>JBEBQJ010000002.1:0-101600 GCA_040395455.1 Sphingobacterium yanglingense
CGTAGCAAAGTATATACTATTGCTAAAAATACAGTAGAAAAAGGTTTACAGTACGCTTACCGCGACCGTAAAACCAAAAAACGCGAATTTAGAGCTTTATGGATTCAGCGTATCAATGCAGGTGCTCGTCAACACGGAATTTCTTATTCTAAGTTGATTGGTAAATTGAATACTAAGAATATCGCATTGAACCGTAAGGTTCTAGCTGACTTAGCTATGAATAACCCTGATGCTTTCAAAGCAGTTATTGACGCTGTAAAATAATTTAGTTTTAAATCGCTGTCAATTTGTTAGATATTAAAAGGAACCCAATAGGGCTCCTTTTTCTTTTTTAAGAGGGTATAACCAAACTGTTAAGAATCTAATTATTGATAACGGTTTGTGGCTTTATTCGTTGATGACAAGAAGAGATCTGCTTAGTTTTTCTTATCTTTAAGAGGAAACCTTAAAGAGTGTATGATGGAAAGTGTTAAGATATCTTTGGCATTTATGCCTTGTGAAAAAGTTAATGCCAAAATCAAAGGCATAAAGGACATGCTTAAGTCCATGGTTGGTTGGTATTCTAGTTGTAATGCTGCAGGACATGTTACAATATGTGAATTTGAAACTACTAGAAATCAATTAGAGCATGTCGTAGCGATGTTGGGCGAACAATTGTTGTATGAGCATGCTCAGCATGTATATTTCAATGATTATTCTGTATTTCGACATGGAGATAGCTATACCTATTATATTGCTCCGACTGTTCAATCTCGGTATTATTTCAATCAGCGCGCGGGAACAGTTATTGATGTTCTAAAAGCAAAGTTTCAGCTACAATCTATCTCCAAAGAACCGCATCTTTCTATTGGAAGACGGCTAGAGGAGGGGATGCTTAAGCAAGCGAAAAGCAATCTAAAACAAATTGATTTGGATTTTTTCTGTGATGCTGTTTTTGTTCGGGTATTTAACCCCGTCGTTAAACAATACGATGTGTACGCTAAAATCCCATTCGGTGGAAAAGAGAGGGCATATGCATCAGGACAGTTAAGTTTTAATTTCTAAGTATATAAAAAAAGCATCAGTATTAAATGATGCTTTTTTTATATTGCTTCTTCCTATTTTTCTTTGACAGGTTCTGTATTGAACTTATTGATGTCTTTGGCATTTTTCACTTTGCTCTTTAGTAAAGCGAGATCTATGACTTCTGACATCTCGGAAACATAGTGAAATTGCATGTCCTTGATATAATCTTCTTTGATTTCCAGAATATCTTTCCTATTTGATTTACAAAGGATAATCTCTTTGATATTGGCTCTTTTGGCAGCTAATATCTTTTCTTTAATTCCACCCACAGGGAGGACCTTGCCTCGTAAGGTAATTTCCCCTGTCATCGCTAGCTTTTCCTTGACTTTACGTTGTGTGAATAGTGAGGTCAAGGCCGTAAGCATGGTGATACCAGCAGAAGGGCCATCTTTTGGCGTAGCGCCGGCAGGTACGTGGATATTTACATCCCAATGGTCAAAAATGCGATAATCGATTCCAAACTCTTCTGCATGGGAGCGTAGATAGGCCATGGCAATTGCTGCAGACTCTTTCATTACGTCACCAAGATTACCTGTTAAACTCAGTTTCCCCTTTCCAGGACTGAGGCTGGATTCAATAAACAAAATATCGCCACCAACAGCTGTCCACGCTAGACCAGTAACTACTCCTGCTACTTCATTATTTTCATAGATGTCTTTGTCAAAAATTGGCGCTCCAAGAATTTCTTCGGCAACCTGTGCGCTGACATTTGGGATATGAGGTTTTTCCATCACAATCTTGGTCGCGATACCTCGAACGACGGAACCTATTTTCTTTTCTAGACCGCGGACACCAGATTCTCTGGTATATTCCTCAATGATTTTTTCAATTACTTTGTTGTTTAATGTGACATCCTTGTTTTGGAGGCCATGCATCTCACGTTGTTTTGGGAGTAAATGTTTTTTTGCAATTTCTATCTTCTCTTCAATAGTATAACCATTTACTTCTATTATCTCCATACGGTCGAGTAGAGCTGGTTGTATGGTACTTAAAGAGTTGGCCGTTGCAATAAACATCACCTTTGATAAATCATATTCCATCTCCACATAGTGGTCATAGAAATGTGTGTTCTGTTCAGGATCTAGCACTTCTAATAATGCTGAAGACGGGTCGCCTTTGAAATCAGCCCCTATCTTGTCTATTTCATCCAGTACAAAAACAGGATTAGATGTTCCCGCTTTTTTTAACGACTGTATAATACGCCCTGGCATGGCCCCGATGTACGTCTTGCGGTGGCCTCTAATCTCAGCTTCGTCGCGTACCCCTCCTAGTGCCATACGTGTGTATTTTCGTCCTAGCGCTTTAGCGATAGATTTCCCTAGGGATGTTTTACCTACTCCTGGAGGCCCTACAAGGCAAAGGATTGGCGCTTTCATATCGTTTTTGAGCTTCAATACTGCTAAGTACTCTATGATGCGTTGCTTAACTTTTTCTAAACCATAATGGTCTTTGTCCAATACCTTTATGGCTCTGTTAAGATCAAATTTGTCTTTTGTATACTCGCCCCAAGGTAAGTCTAAAAGGAGCTCTAGGTAGTTGAGTTGTACCGAATAGTCTGCAGCAGCAGGATTAATCCGCGCTAGTTTTTCACTTTCTTTGTCAAAATGTTCTTTTACATCTTGAGGCCACTTTTTACTTTTAGCACGTTTTTTTAAATCCTCCATCTCCAAATCAGGGGTATTACCCCCCAACTCTTCTTGGATTGTTTTAAGCTGCTGATTTAAGAAGTAATCCCGTTGTTGCTTATCCAAGTCTACACGTACCTTGTTTTGAATTTGATTTTTCAATTCCAAAATCTGTACTTCATTTGTTAAATGTTCTAATAGTAGTTTGGCGCGTTTGACAAAATCTTTTAGCTCTAATAGCTCTTGTTTAGCTGGTAATTCCAGTGCAAGGTTGGAAGAGATAAAGTTGACTAAGAACGTAGGACTCTCTATATTTTTAATCGCTATCCCTGCTTCCGATGGAAGGTTGGGAGATAGTTGGATAATCTGTAAAGCAAGCTCTTTGATGGAAGAAATTAAAGCTTTGAATTCCTTACTGCTGGTTTTTGGCTTTTCCTCGGCAAAGCGCTCGACCTTTGCCTTGATATAAGGCTCGGACTGAATAAGCTCTTCTAACTTAAAGCGTTGTTTACCCTGGATGATAACCGTTGTATTTCCATCAGGCATTTGCAATATTTTAATAATATTTGCAACGGTTCCGATTTTGTTTAATTGATCAAAGCCGGGGTCTTCGATGGACATATCCTTTTGGGATACAACACCGATTGTTTTATCTCCTTTGTAGGCCTCTTTGACGAGTTTAATGGACTTATCCCGACCGACGGTTATGGGTATGACCACACCTGGGAATAAAACAGTATTACGTAGTGGAAGGATAGATAAAATTTCGGGTATATCTTCGTTTCGCATTTCGTCTTCATCCTGTGGACTCAACAAAGGGAAGAATTCGGTGTCCTCACTAATTATTGGAATTGCCTGGTTGAAGTCGAATGTGTCAAATTTGCTCATATATTGTTTTGTTTAAAATCCGACAACATGTCAGACTTTAGGTGTACTTTTTCCATTATGGATTATGAATGCTTATAGTACAAGCTAAGTGCCAAGAGTAAAAACTGGTATTATTTATGCTATAGTATTTATGAAACCTGCTAAATCGTCACGTGGTATGTTGGTTTATGACAGCATTTTGATGTTGTAGATAATGATAAAAATAAAAGAAATTGTAATATTGTGGAAATGTTTATAAGTATTTGTTGATGACTTAAACTTATTATGGCATTTTTACTTTAAAACGTGAACTAGAAACATTAAATCAAGGATATGAATATTAAAATTGCAAATAATCAATTGAGATCATTGAAGTTGGGAATGTCAGCACTGGCCTTGGCTTTGATGACCTTGACAGCTCAAGCGCAACAACAGGAGCATAGTAATCCAAATGTGAGATTAGGACAGAAAGCATTGCTTGAGGGAGATTTCAAATCGGCTGTTACTCATTTGGAGAAAGCAATGCCTACGGAATCTAAAGATCCAGATGTACTGTATTTGTTAGGATATTCTCAGTTTCAGTCGGGCGACTTTCAGAAAGCAGCGGCCTCTTTTGGAAAGGTAGTTGCATTGGATGCGAAGAATGCTAACGCGTATTATTATAAAGCGAAGGCAAATAACGCATTGGCAGAAAATAGTAAGCTTTCAAATGGCCAAAGGGAGCAGCTGCTTCAATCCGCAATCGGAGATTATACAAAGGCTATTGCTGTAAATGCAAATGATGCTAAGTTGTATCAAAATAGAGCGGTAACTTACCGAGATTTGGGTATTTTGAAAGGAACAGCTGGTACGGATAATTATAACAAAGTCGCAGCTACAGAAGCTTACAATAAGGCGGTTACTGATTATGAAAAAGTGCTTTCATATGATGCGGCACGTAAGGATATTCAGACTGAACTGAAGAAAGCTAAAATCTATCGCGATAATCTAAAATAGATTAAAGTCATACAGAAAAGGTTCTCTATTTGGAGAACCTTTTTTTGTAATTAAGAATATATACGTTCGTATTTATTGCTTATAAAATCAAGTGTAGTACGCATCATTAAGGATAGTTTTTGTTCGTCGATATCAGCTAGTTTTTTAATATAAATGCATGCTTTACCGATGGTGAATTTTCCTAGTCCTTCCAAGAGGTGGGTATGTTCTTCTGATCCGGTATAGACGTAGAGTGAAATGGCTGCCTTTCGTGGAGAAAAGCCCAATATGGGGGCTTGTCCTTCGTGTCCACTTGCGTATCGGTACTGATACAGACCAAATCCTATGATAGAAGGACCGAACATTTTTGCCTGTTCGCCCGTGATTTCTTGCATTATCTGAATAAGTTGATGGCTATCCTCTCTTTTTTGACGGTCGATTATCGTATCTATAAAAAGCAATACGTTTTGATTGGTATAGACTGTTTTATTCTGTGGCATGGGCTGTGGTTATGAATGTTTGTACTTATCATGGAGCCCCTTCCCTTGTAAGATGAGTGGCTTTATTTTGTCGAGTCGAGTTGCTTTCGTTTTTTCTTGCTTGGCCTCGGTGATGTAGTTCTGGTATTCCTTCCGTTTTCCGGGAGTTAATTGATCAAATGCGATTTTGAGCGCTTTATCATTTTGTAGTGCTTCTTTCAGAATTCCTTCAGGGCTCGGTGTACCGCTATGCTCCGGTTTTATTTCTTTTCCATCTCTGACAGTCTGTATGCTTTCCATAATATAAGCAAGGATGTGTTGTTCATTCATCTCTTCGAGACTGTTAAAGCGCCATTGGCGAAGAGCTTTTGTCTTTCCTTCGGATGCATTGATCAGGACTTGAAGCTTATCTTCTAAAAAGACACCATTGTAAAACCACAAGGAAAAGAAATGTTTGAAACCTGCCCACCCAATCACATTTTTGCCTTGATAGGTATAAATATGAGTGCCCCATTTAAATTCTTTTTTTAGATCGGTCTTAAGGATAATCTGGTTCATGAGTTCTTCACAATCCTTCCAAGCAGAACGGTGACTATCCCACGTAGGTCCTTTTTTGTCCTTTAACAACTCTATGTTAAACTGTATGATGTCAATGATAAGGTCTTCAGGAAGAGGGATGTCCAGTGGGATTTGTATGGCGCCTTTGCTGGTTTTGAAGGACGTTAATCTATCGCTAAAGGCTTCGATAGCAGTTGGACCGGGATAGATTCCAATGTGGTTCTTAAATCTTGCAAAATGTATGAGATTGCCATGCCAACGGTATGTTGGCATACCATAGCTAATCGTTTCTTTTGCATCATGGGGGGCTGCAGCCTGAATGAGAATCCGAAGTTTCTGTAACTCTTGTCGGCTACTGGATTCGAAGCTATTGATGTATTCGTCTATAGAAGAAAAAGTGCTTGGCATGTGGTCTTACTTTGTTTTCATGAAATCGAAAGCTCCTGTACGCAAGTTGATCCCATATTCCAAATAGGCTTTTAAACAAGCTAAGAAGTTGGCCCAACCTTCGGTTTGTCCGATGGCTTGCTGAATACCGTTTTCATCAGTAGGCATCTGCTGTTCTGCAATACGGACAACTGTGCTATTGTTGGGGAGGGGGGCCAAATGGATTTCTACAAGCATGCCTTCAGCACCTCCGGACCAATCGAACGAAATGTATTCATTATGTCTTATCTGTTTCCCTGTTACGGGAAACTGGTCTTCAAATTCAGGGAATTTCCACTGGATGATAACATCTGTTTCTAATCGTCCGGAACCATGTTCAATAAAATAATGACTCATTTGGGTAGGGTTGACAATGGCTTCAAAAACCTGTTCTATCGGTTTCTGAATTTGAATAGAGGCTTTAGCCGAGAGCGTCTTTTCCATGTGGGTTTCTTTTAAAGCAATGTGCTGGATTGCACTTTTTCAATTGATAGAACAAAAATAGTAAAAATAGGTTTTTGCTTCTTTATAGAAGCAATACAAAAAACTTCCGTTATCCTAGTAAGGACAACGGAAGGATGAATTCTGGTTTTAATAGTTGATTGCTAGTCCAATCCCGAATCCCATATCACTGTCATAGTGTGTACGTATACCTAGGTTTTTATGTAAGATGTATCGTAGGTCTAGCATATACTCTTGGTCCGTATTGACCATAAAACCTCCTCTAAGCCTTCTGGAGATGGGAATGTCGTCTCGCATAAGAGAGAGACGAGTGATACCATCGTGGTATACCTCGGCCTGAAAGTTGATTAGCAGTGGTAAGGTATACATGAATCCCAAGCTCATGGCTGTTCGGTTGTCTTTTTTATTGACCTGTCCAAATATGTTTTTTTCATGGTTATCTTTTCCCATTTTCCGGTAGCGCCAATCGAATCCGATAAAAGGCATGAACCATTGCATTTTGCCGATATAGCGTCCAAGATGTGTTTCTACTTCATAGCCATGCATATCATTATATCCTAGACGCCATTCGGTTCCTAAGCTCCAACGGGCATTTTGAAGCATGACCTCTCCATCATTACCGTTGGTAGCAAAATCATTCTGCGCCATGAAATGAATCATATTACTCTCTTTCTGAAGTACCTTGTATGCTTTTTCTTTGTCTGGGAGTAGGGGATTGTTGTAGTTGCCAACCTCAAATACCCGATTCATTCCAGCCATCATATGATACAGGATGTGACAATGGAAAAACCAATCGCCCTCACGATTGGCTTCGAACTCGATGACATTGGTCTCCATAGGCATAATATCCATGACATTTTTCATTGGAGCATAATCGCCCTGTCCGTTGATGAGCCTAAAGTCAAAGCCGTGGAGGTGCATGGGATGGCGCATCATGGAGTTATTATACAAGGTGATTCTTAGAATCTCACCTTTCTTGACGGGGATTTTATCTGTTTCGGACATCACTCGATTGTCCATACTCCATACATATCGGTTCATATTTCCCGTTAGTTCAAATCGGAGTTCCCGTATGGGGGCATTGGCGTCGAGGGTTGTTTTTTCGGTGGCTTTTAACATAGCATAATTCAGAGTGACCTTCTCCATATTATTTCCATGTTTGTTCTGCTCCTGATGCCCGCTATGATCAGACGAGGACTGCATCTCATGTTGCTGTCCGGTCATCTCGGGATACATTACGGCATTCATATCCATTTTTTGTAGGCTCATCTGCATTCCCATGTCATGCATATCACCATTCATTTTCATCATGTCGTTCATCATTTTCATTCCCTCAAAATAACGAAGCCTTGGTAATGGCGTGTTTAATTGTCGGATACCTTCCCCTATAAAAAGAGAGGCGGCACCCGAGCGATCCTCTGCCGTAGCTGATAACTCGTAGGAAGTGTTCTCAGCGGGTATAGTGACAATGATATCGTAAGTTTCGGAGACACCGATTATCAGACGGTCGACTTCAACAGGTTGTACATCATTGCCATCATTGGCGACCACAGTTATTTTTCCACCTGCATAGGTAAGCCAGAAGTAAGACGATGCTCCTCCATTGGCGACTCGTAATCGGACGCGGTCTCCAGCTTTGAATTGTGTTAATTGGCTGGAGCGCTGCCCATTGATAAGGAAGCTTTCATAATAAACGTCACTGACATCCATGGCCTCCATACGTTTCCACTCGTTAGTTACCTTTGTTTTTAAATGTCCTTCTTTTAGGGCCTCGGCATAGCTTTGTACAGTATTCTTTTTAATACCCGGCCAATCGTTGCCTGTATGCAGCATTCGCTGGACGACTTCGGGCTTAGTATTTGTCCATTCGCTGAGCATGACAGATACTGATGGAATGTCGTCTACTCCTTTTCTGAATGTAGGGTCGTCTTTTCTCTTGTTGAATACCATGGAACCATACATACCGATTTGTTCTTGTAGTCCCGAATGGCTATGATACCAATAGGTGCCGTTCTGTATGATAGGGAAACGATAGGTATAGGTTGTACCAGGGGGAATGGGCATCTGTGTCAGAAACGGGACGCCATCCTCGCGGTTGGGAAGCCATACGCCATGCCAATGTAGAGAACTGCTTTCTTTTAATTGGTTGTGTACGATAATTTCTGCCGTATCTCCTTCTGTGAATGTTAATGTCGGTAGAGGGATTTGCCCGTTGGCCGCAATGGCTCTCTTTTTTATACCTCCATAGGTAACGACCGTATCCTGCAGATAGAGGTGGTAAGTTACCGTACGTTGCGCCTGTACTGTGCCTAGTAGACACAGTAGCAGGAGTAGTGTTATATTTATTTTTTTTAACAGCATAGTTCAGGTTAGTTTATTTTTTCTTTTACACTCCCACAGGTCATCATTTTTGAACCATAAAACGGATTCTTGATCTCCTCATTTAAACTCAGCCAGTTTGCTCCTTTTCCATTTTCAAACATGGGACAGTTTTGGTAGTATATTGGGGATTTTAATGGGCTGGCCTTGACCATGAGATACAATTTAGTTGACAAGGCTGCAAAATGTTTCCGTTGATCGGTGATGTTGGAACTATTGACGATATTATTGGCCGATGTAGTGATTTCTTTCACTTGGTCCATCCAAATCTGATGAGCGTTATTAGAAAGTGTTTCCATTTTTAAGCTTTCAATAGCTTGAAGTAGTGATTTGGCTTGTAAAGTAGCAGCTTTTGAATCTGAATTGACCAATGCATCTTTTAGGGGAAAATAAGTTTCCATGACTGTTTCAAAGGTGTGTGATTCTGTTTTGGTTTTATCACTGCTATGGTGCTGATGTTCCTGCTTGTGTGTGTGGTTGGAACTTACGGCTGCAACCTCTTTCCCCTTCAATGTTCTTTCGTATTGACAGCAGCCATGTAATTGGGTATAAGTCTCATCTGGAGCTAGGTATTTTTCATTATCGTAACCGGCTAAGGCTATACGTTTCAAAATGGCATCACTGTTTGTTTTTTCGGCATCATAAACGATCTTGGCGCTTTGTGAAGCTGAATCCCATATCACCTGAGCTTCTTTTTTCTTGTTCCCAGCTTTCTCGATGGTAGCTTTGCACATATCACAATTGCCATTGACATGAAATGTTTCTGTCTTTGCATTTTTAACTTGTGCGTATATATCGGTAGTAGTGGTTAGTATACTCCAGATACTAATCCAAAAAATAATTGTCTTCATATGTGTATAATTACTTTGTGATCCGTCAACTGGCGGATCGGTTTGTTTCTTAACGGTCACTAACTAATCTATTAGCGGATGGAATGCATGCCTTGTTGTGAATGCATATGTTATCCTGCTTATTGTTTAACCGCTTGTATGCGAATTTGTTTAAATTTATCCGATTGATTTATCCTTAAAGGTAGAATCATAGCATAGCGATAGGTCAGGTAAAGACATACCTTTGGCTATACAGTTGTTAAATTAACCTATTTTGGGAAGAAGCCATGTCGACAGAAAACCTGGTATAATACGGTTGTCGTTGGCACAGAAGGAGACCTTTCCATTGGCGTTGTTGCTCCATTGGTGGATATTGGTCTGATTAAAGAAGAGTTGAAATTTAATGCTGCTTTGTTGACAGCTAGCACCTTTACATTGCCCATCGCAGTGTTTGCCGTGGTCCTGTTCAGAGGAAGTTTCCGTCTGACAACAATCGTGCGTCTTGCTCTTATGTTCTTGGTCGCAGCAGGAAGGGGCGCTGTGTACAGGCTCATGTTGCTCACAAGCAGATACTGATTTGGTCAAGGTGAGTAGACCAAAGAGTAAGGTGAAACATATGAACATATACTTTTTCATGCGTAATGTAAAATTACATATTTCCTTTATAAATGGAAAGTCATTTTGCGTAACTATACGGTGATATACAATAACTGTGCCTTTGAACTCATTTATTGCCTATTTCTAGAAAGGCGTTACCATAATTACGTGCCATGATGTCCCAGCTGTAAGTTGCACGTGTGTATTCAGCATAGGTTTTTGCTTGTTGTCTATAGAGGTCTGGGTTATCTATAACCTCCTTCAGGGTATTGATCCAAGCAATACTGTTTTCTGCAGGAACAAGGATGCCATTTTTTTTGTGCTGCACGGCACTATTTATCCCCTCTATTGCAGATGCAATGACCAAAGATCCTGCTGTAGATGCTTCTAGACACACTAACCCAAAGCCTTCCATATCTCCGGGAATCGGGATATTAGGCATCAAGAATGCGAGAGATTCATTGAGGATTATCTGTAAGTCTTCGAAAGGCACTTTACCCAAATGAATAACTTTAGGGTAGCAGTGTGGTAATATTTTTCGGAGTGAGCTTTGATCCGATGGGTACCCCAGAAATAACATGGTCAGGTTCTTTAGTTTTGAGGGGAGTAGATTGATTAATCTGTCTGTTAAAGTCTCTTTGGTACTATAGGGACCTAGCATCAACAATTGGAAATCTGTATCTACATGAGGAATGACTTGTTGTAAGAGCCAAGAGAATCCCTTGCGTTTTACAGGGCGACCTAGGGTGACGAATGTTTTTTTGTCTATCTGTATGTCTGGGTACTTGTGGCTGATGTCAGCTAATTTTTTTTTGACTTGATGCTCAGGAAAGTCCACACCATTGGGTATCACCTGAAGTTTTTCGATCTTGATCCCACGATCATGGGCGGCTGTTGCCGTCGCGTCGCTTACGGCAAAAATACGGTCAAAGCTGTTAAAGCGAGGAATAATTTTCTTTTGAAAATACGCTAACGGGTATACAACGTCCAAGCCGTGTATCGTTACGGTTTTTTTTAGCTGTTCGTATCCTTTATGATAAGAGGCAATAGCAGCGATCAAGCCATCATTGAAGTGTATGATCTTGATTTTCGGATTCGCTTTGATCAATGTCAGGATACGGCTGTTTAATTTGAGAAAGAATGCGAAGAGCGACTCTTGATGGTCATAGACAATGGTATGTGTTTTGATGTATAAGGCCACACCATTGATCAGTTCATAGCTTTGCTTTTCCATTCCGCCTGTTGCAGGAGGAGACTTGTGACTCACAAATAGTATTTCTATAGGGGGCAATTGTTGCATGGCTTAATTTTTCTATAGGTATTAATCGGTTGATAGGGGGATTGGTTTGGTTCGTGTTTGGTTATGGAGGGCTTTTAACAATATAGCTAACAGCAACCCGATAATACACCATATTAATTGCCTGAATCGCCGGAGTATGGAAATAGAAACCCATAGGGTGGCATTTTTGACGCCAATCATATCTAAAGTGATTTTGTTGGCAAGTTCTTCAATACCTATCTGACCGGGAATTGCGGCTCCTACGCTTTTTATAATGATGATGGACATATCTAGTACGAGGCCATCCATGATCTGTATGGGGTACCCGATGAATGCGAGTAGAAGATAAAGCTCCATACTACCAATAACCCAGTGCAAAGCAAATAACAGGTAGGAATACCAGAAATTTTTTTTGTCCTGTTGAAAGAAGATCTTACAGTTGTAAAAAGTTATGGATAGGGCTGTTAATGTTTTTTTCCAGATTGAGCTTTGGTCCTGTACAGGTACATGGCCTACAGGACGGGATAGCGCAATGAATAAAGTTATTTTTATCAGAAGCAGTAAGGAGATTACACTGCTTATTATCCATGTTAGCTCTTTGGATAGGGATGTGTGTACAGCATTG
Source organism: Sphingobacterium yanglingense (assembly GCA_040395455.1). GTDB lineage: Bacteria > Bacteroidota > Bacteroidia > Sphingobacteriales > Sphingobacteriaceae > Sphingobacterium > Sphingobacterium yanglingense_A. Next base: position 12,168 of record JBEBQJ010000002.1, read on the forward strand.
GCTAAAAGCCAAATCATAGCGATGATGAATAGTGATATCTGAGACAGGCTAGCAGTAATCCGAGAAGACGTTACGGATCTCAATGCAACTTCTTGGTTAATCTCGTAGGGTTTTAGCAGTTGAGCCTTCAATAGATCGCCTGCTATCACGCTGGTCGGATTGTATAAGGCGAGTGTTTCGCCAACCTGTCGAATTGCGAACAGTTGGAGTAAATGTATCTTCTTTCTCTGTTGTCCCAGACATACCCACCAACCTATGGTTCCGATAAAATATGCCGAGAATGTTAGTAATAGGATATAGATAAACCGGAAACCTACTAGTTCGAGCTGCTTTTTTAAGGTAATAAAGTCCGTGTGTGCAATAAATACCCCTATAGAAACTATAGCAATAAGAATTATCACCACTTTGAAGAGTTGGCGACCCGAAATTAGTTTGCCCATGCCAAACCTGATCTATGTTTTTGGAGCGCTAACTGTTGTATATCTAGAAAATACTGCTGAGACAGTGTGTTCCAGTCCAATCGTGATACGAACTCGAGTCCTTCTTTCCTGAACTTCGAGCTTAAGGAACTGTCTTCGATTATAGATCTTAACGACTGTACGTATTCTGAGGGATCTTGAGGACTACATTTAAATCCAGATATACCATGTTGGACTAGGGAAGCTGAGCCTCCTCCATCTGCAATTACACAAGGAAGCCCAGAGGCCATAGCTTCGACAACAACGTTGCCATAGGTTTCGGAGGTGGAGGTGAATACAAATGCATCTGCAGATGCATACAATTTAGATAGCTGTTCATGGTTTTTCTTGCCTAAGAAATAGGCGTTGGGCATTTCTTGCATGGCAACAGCTTGGGCAATACCTTCTCCCACTATGATCAAGTTGTAGTCTAATCGCTCATGAGCTAATCTATGGTAGATAGCAATCAAGGTTTTTATGTTCTTTTCCCATACTAAGCGGCTTGCAAATAAAATATTGGGTTTGTTATTGCCTGTAATATGCTGCATGTAACGGCAATCACGTTTTAATGGGGTGAAGAGCTGACAGTCTATACCTCTGGGCCAAATTTGAATTCTTTCGGTGTCGATTCCTATGGTTGATAGCTCGTCTGCAATAGATTGTGTGGGGACATAGGTCACTCCACAGCGGTTGTAAAAGCTCAACATTGCTTTTTTGATCCAATGCTGAGTGGGTTTTACTAAGGAAGTAAGGTTTCTAAAATAGTAGTCGATATAGGAAATAAAGTGTGTGTGATATATGGTCAGGACGGGGATTCCCCTTTTCTTGGCATAGTTGAGTGCGAAAAAGCCAAGAAGGGAAGGGGTAGCTATATGTATTACCTCAGGCGAAAAACTATCCAAGGTGGCTTCTAATTTTGCTTTTATGAGATGAGGTATGGCCAGGCAGTAATCTTCATTCACAGGAATTCTAAAAGTCGGTACTTTATAGGATTTAAAGTTTCTAAATTGTTCTGGTCCATTTCCGTAGACGAATAGGTAGTCAAATACGTTAGGGTCGATTCGTTCTATTAACTGGAACATTGTGCGTGAAGCACCATCAAAATCGGCAATCAATATTTCGGTAAAGAAGGCTACTTTCTTCATTCTTATAAACTTTATCTGTAAAAATATACGGTAAACGTGATGCTAGGGATAAGGAAGTGTTAAGGTTTTGTAACCGATTTGTAATCAAAATGTTTGGGGTTAATATTATGGATACAGATGAGCTACAGATTGTTAATGTAGAAGTGGGTCTGTGTTTATACTGCTGCTGTACTTTTGCTGTAGATCAGAATAAAAAGATATGTTATTGTATTTGTCTTATGAAAGGAACAAGAAGCAATGGAACATGAGAATTTTAATTCTATCCGTTGTATGTGGTATAGCTTGCCTGTTGCTGGCTTTTAGAAGCAAAGGTACGGTACAGCACAGTTTGGTACCTAGTGTGTTACCTCTTCCTGAGATGTCTTCCGGAGAAATCGATGTCCTAACCTATAATATTGCAGGCTTGCCACAGTGGATTTCTAGCGCGGAGACACCGCGTGAATCCAGTATAGTCAGCATAGGCCAAAAAATCAATAGATTTGATTTGGTTAATATTCAAGAAGATTTCAACTACAACAAGTTTCTCTATCGTGATAATGAGCATCGTTATCGGACATCTAATATGGGGGGAGTGCCTTTTGGAGATGGGTTGACGACGCTGTCCAATTATCCAATTATTAAGTTCGAGCGCATCGCATGGGAGGATTGTAATGGGGCAGATTGTTTGACTCCGAAGGGATTTTCGTACGCCAGAGTGGAGTTAGCCAAAGGCGTGTTTCTGGATGTATATAATGTACATGCTACCGCACAAGATGATATTCAAGCTACGCGCGCAAGAAGAGCAAACTTACAGCAATTGGCCCTATTTGTAGAGGAGCACTCTGCATGCCAGCCAATTCTACTGATGGGAGATTTTAATGCTCATTATGCTTTTGAAAGAGAATGGATAAAGGAATTTCAGGAGAAAGTGGATGTAATTGACAGCTGGGTTCTTTTGCAAAATGATGGATTCTTTCCAGAGGTGGTTGATGAATTTAATGCGCAACCTGCCTTGAACGTGACGAATGGCTGTGAGAGTATTGATAAGATCTATTTTAGGAACAGTGATCGCCTATTACTAAATCCTACAAGTTATCAGGTAGAGCATAATCTTTTTCAGAATGAGTTGGGACAACCGCTCTCGGATCATTGTGCCATTTCGTTGAAGCTGTGTTGGCAAAGTGTCAAATAGTGTTTTTAGTGCTTAAAAGAAATTTTCAAAGGAATACTAATTTTGTAGCTATTTAAATAACTTTACACGTTATTGGAATGTTTTATATTATTAGTCTTCTGATTGTTCTATTGTTGTTTTTCCTAAGATTTAGGAAAGCCAGGAATATATTTATCTCTGCTGTATTTCCTCCGGTAGACGTCGAAGATGCGCGCTGTGGCACCATTCAGGTGCTGACTTATAATGTCGCAGGTCTTCCGCAGCGGATTTCCAGTGCTGATACTCCTCGAAAGACGAGCATGGAGATCATCGGTAGGCTCCTTAATAATTATGATATTGTAAATGTGCAGGAAGATTTTAACTATAACAGTTTCTTGTTCTCTACTGCTGAGCATCCTTATAAAACGATCCACAAGGGGAAGGTTCCCTTCGGTGATGGACTGAGTACGTTGTCAAAGTTCCCGATATTGGAATATCGGCGCATACCTTGGAGCGTATGTCATGGATCGGATTGCTTGACCCCCAAGGGATTTAGCTATATCCGTGTACAACTTTCCAACACGATAACGATAGATCTGTATAATCTGCATGCTAATGCACATGATACTATTCGGTCCGCACAGGCAAGACGACATAATTTAAATCAATTGGCGCAATATATACATGATCATTCGTTGGAACGCCCTCTGTTGGTCATGGGAGATTTTAATGCACACTATGCCTACGGTAAAGATAATATGGTGGATTTTCTCAAAAAGACGGCTTTGGAAGATGTTTGGATAGGCTTAAAGAGGGAAGGGGTATTTCCGGTTGTTGATCCTGAATTTAAGGCAAAAGATATGCTGTCATTGACCGATATGACAGAAAGCCTGGATAAGATATTATATCGGAATAGTACCCATTTTAAGTTTACACCTACCTTTTATGATGTAGATCGTGTGCTGTTCAAAGACGATGCTAATCTAGCGTTATCAGATCATTTGGCTGTGCATGTAAACTTAAAATGGGAGTGGGTTCGCTAGCGAATATTATTTTGTTTTTTTAAGGTTGTATTTTTCTGCTAGCTCTCCCATTATTTCTTTTCCTTCAGTATCGAGTTGCATCAAGATATTTTCTCCGACTTTGTATTTGATGTCAGTATCTTTCCCTTTCAGATGTACTACACTTCCGTTGTCATGCCACATGAATTTACCCGTATCTGCTACAGTAAGGTTACGTTCTTGGTATGTCGCTTTGTAGGCGAATGTATCGTCTTTGTACAACTTTACGATAGTTTCTATTCCAGGGCAATCCGCACAAGGAGTAGTACCTTCATAGGTCCCCATCCAATCGACGGAGTTCTGAGAGGTGTGCTCGGTATCTAAAGAATCTGCATGGCTGTGGTTGTGTACCGTAGAGTCCTGCTGTTTTTGGCTATTTGAATTGTTTGAATTACAGGCAGTGAAGGCCAGAATTGAACATAGCGCAATGGTAGTAAGTGATTTGTTCATACTTAAATTGTTTTTTATTGTATGGTAAATACAATTACCGTTCCCTTTTGTTTTAAGTAACCGTTAAAAGATCGTATTTATTATTGAAGGAGGGGGGGACTTGTTGCCTGTTGCACTTACTCCACTTGGAGGTGCTCCGATTTGTAAGGAATGATGGGAAGTAGACTGTGAAAACCTAGGTTCGGTATTCAAAAAGAAGTTCTCTGTAAATTACAGAGAACTTCTGGTGTTTTGGCTTTTCTGCTGTTGTTATTTTTCTAAGATTCCTTTGAGCGTTTTGAGACCCTTTTCAAAATCTTTGTTCATGTCATAAAAAACTGACATAAGATTGAAGGGGTAGGGTATTGTTCCATTAATCTCCCAGTGTACTTCACTTTGGTTGGGAGCGAGGGAATCGACCTGTATGAAAGACTTATTGGCTTGATCAGATCCATTAAAAAAAAGATCCATTTCCAAACGTTTGCCGGCTTCTACTTTTGTGATGATTTGCTTTCCGTCTCCTACTTTCTTACTACGCCAAGTGTAAGTGAAGCCTACAGTCCCATCGGTACCGCTGTACTCTTTCTGTATTTGAGGATCTTGTTGTGACCAACTATCATAGGTTCCTTGCTTTTTTATTTGCTTTACATAGTCAAATACTACGGATGACGGCTGATTGATGACTATTTGACTGCCAGCATGAAAGTCTTTTGGCAGTATAGCGGCAACAAGAAGGATGATTGCGATCAACCCCAGTACAGTGAATAGGAAATATTTAATAAATTTCATTTGTTGATTATTGTTGGTTCATCATTTGATTTTTTCCTTCGTAATGGACCATCCACGAAATTCCAAATTGATCGGTGAAAGAAGCATAGAGCTCAGCGAAAAATTGTTCGCCTAATGGCATTTCTACATTTTGAGCATTGACTACCAATGCATCATACAGTTTTTTAGCTTCTTCCGTCGATGCTACATCGAGCATGATGTAGGTGTTGGTCCCTGGGGTAGCTTTATGTCCAAAATTTTCGATGCAATCCGATCCCATGAGCATACTGTCTGCATTGATCATCAGTGCGGTATGCATAATCTTTCTTTTATCCTCGTCGTTAAGTGGAAAGTTAGGGTCTGCAGGCATATCGCCAAAACGATAGGTGCCGATAAGGTCTGTATTGAAAACGGTTTTGTAAAAGGCAAACGCGTCTTCGCAATTGCCATTAAAATTTAAGTAAGCGTGAATTTTTGCCATAGTCTGTTTATTTATTACGTGTTATGTTCTGATAGGTATTGTTCGAGATTGTTTAATCCCATTTGGAATCCTTCGCGAAAGCCCATCTCTAATAGGCTATCCATTGCCTCTACGGTTTCGAATTCTATTGTATTAGTCACCGTGGTGCCACTAGGGGTTTGTACCATTGCATTATGCCATTTACTACTAGGAGGGCTATCTATAGATTTTACACCATTTTCATCACAGAAAGCATCTTCGGCCGTAAAATAATGATGGCTTACAATATCTATGTATTGCAATAAGCTCCATACTTTTTGCCCTTCTGGAGAGACCATGGCGTAAAGCCATCGCCCTTTGGGGATGAAATTCATTTCTTTTGTTACCGCTTTCCATGGGTGAGGTGCCCACCATTGGTCTAATATATTGGACTCGGTCCAGGCGGCCCACACCCGTTCGATTGATGCATGGTAGGTACTAGTCACTGTGATAGTGCTTGTATTGCGATCGATGTTAAATAGACTGTTGGCCATAATCGTATATTGCTGTGTGATTAAGATATAAGATGTTTGTACTTATCTCTATTATCGATAATTATCCAAGCGTTAATGAAGAAGAGTACCAGTGCCATTGGTAGTCCATCTGGTGCATATGTGAGGTGATGAAGTACGATCCCGATTATAATAGGTAGAATCATAAGTGCAGCCAATGCTCTGGTCTTGGTGATGATGAAGAGAACTCCAGCAATGATTTCGACAGTTGCAATTAAGGGCATAAGCCATTTAATGGTTGCAAAAGCTTGGGTCACTTGAGTGAGTTCGGGGGACATTTCGGGAACGGGTATGTACATGAAGAACTTGTTGAGCCCTGCATTGATAAACATCAACCCGAATAGGGAACAAATGACGAGTTTGAAAATCTTCATAATATCTAGTCGTTTATAATTTATTATTCAAAGTTATTATAGGGATAGAATAAACAACTTGACATAAGGTAAGTTTTAAAAAATTTAAAATTATTTGTCTTTAAAAAATATCTTACTTTTGCAGCTGAAGCAAACTGGTTCTATCGCTGTTTCGATTGTGTCCGATAAGTTACGTACTGTCGGTCTACTGGAAGAGAGGAAAGTCCGGGCAACATAGAGCAACACGCTTCCTAACGGGAAGGCTCCGATTTGTCGGAGACAGAAAGTGCCACAGAGAATATACCGCCTTGATTAGTCAGGGTAAGGGTGAAAACGTGAGGTAAGAGCTCACGGTCTTGTATGGTGACATGCATTACGGTAAACCTCGTGTGTTGAAAAACCAAATAGGTTGCGGGAGCTGAAGGCTGCTCGTCTTCTCCCGATTTATCGGGAACCGCAATGGGTAGGTTGATGGACCCTATGAGTGATTGTAGGGCTAGATAAATGATAGAATCCCAATTTATTGGGAACAGAACCCGGCTTACAAGGTTTGCTTCTTTTTATTTCCTTCTTTTGTGCTTTTTAATGATTTAAAGAGTTATTCCTGCAGTTATCAGCTGCCTAGGGTTCATTGGAATCCTGAAAGTTTTTTCTTATTTTGCTCGACATTAATTCAAATGTGAATATGGCTACAATTTTAATAATTGATGATGAACGTCCTATCCGTAGTTCGCTGCGTGATATTTTGGAATATGAGGATTATAAGGTTCTTGATGTAGATAATGGTGTAGATGGATTAGAGCTTCTCAAGAAAGAGAAGATTGATTTGACCCTGTGCGATATCAAGATGAACAAGATGGATGGGATGGAGGTTCTGACGGCTGCTAAAGAGTTTTCGGATATTCCGTTTATTATGATTTCGGGCCATGGTACGATAGAAACAGCGGTGGAGGCTGCGCGCAAGGGAGCTTATGATTTTTTGGAAAAGCCATTGGATTTAAATCGTCTGTTGATTACGGTACGTAATGCTCTTGAAAAAGGATCTTTAGTTAAAGAAACAAAGGTATTGAAGCGGAAGGTTTCTAAAACTAAAGAAATATTGGGTGCATCAGATGGGATATCACTTATTAAAGATAGTATAGAAAAGGTGGCACCTACGGATGCTAGGGTATTGATTACAGGGGCTAATGGATCTGGAAAAGAATTGGTCGCTCGATGGTTACATGAGAAATCAAATCGGGCAGAATCCGCTTTGGTGGAAGTAAACTGTGCTGCTATACCTTCCGAATTAATCGAATCTGAACTGTTCGGACATGAAAAAGGTTCATTTACCTCGGCTATAAAGCAACGTATCGGAAAGTTTGAACAAGCTAGTGGAGGGACTTTGTTTCTAGATGAGATTGGTGATATGAGCCTTTCGGCGCAGGCAAAGGTATTGCGGGCGCTTCAAGAAAATAAAATTACACGTGTAGGCGGTGAAAAGGAAATATCAGTAGACGTACGTGTTGTTGCAGCGACGAATAAAGACCTGTTGAAGGAAATAGATGCTGGAAACTTTAGAATGGACTTATACCACCGATTGAGTGTGATTTTGATCCATGTCCCTTCTTTGGCAGAACGTAAGGACGATATTCCTACGTTAGCGACATCATTCTGTGAAGAAATCTGCGCTGATTATAATATACCGACGAAAGAGATCACAGCTGATGCAATGAAAGCGCTCCAAGAGCTTCCTTGGACTGGAAATATCAGAGAGTTGCGCAATATGGTGGAACGACTTATTATTTTGAGTGATCGTAAGATTACGGATAAAGAAGTGAATTCATTTGCTAATCCTTCGGTATCTACCCATCATGGTATGGGAAGTACAACTTCTATGATTGATTTGGATAGAATGAATACGCTGGAAGATTTCTTAGCATTCGCGGAAGAGAAATTTTTGGCTCATAAGCTGAGTAAAAATGGAGGTGACATTGGGCGGACTGCTCGTGCGGTAGGAGTCTCTGAAGAGCGGGTAAAGAAGTATAATCGTTGATAAACAAAAAAGGGCGTTAGCCCTTTTTTTAATCGTTATACCTTCTCTTTTGTTTATTGTAAAGCATGAATACTACAATAACCAGTAGTATTAGTCCAATTATAATAAATACAGTTGGAGATGTCTGATCCGAACCACTTCCTGTCTGCGCCCATCCCCTAATAGAAAGCAACATTAGGAAGAATACACTATGCCATTTTCTCATAATACAAATATAAATCGTTAACCTTTAAACTTACTTATTTTTTTTGACAAAAGCAATTGGTTTTAAGTTTTTTAACGGATTTTAACGCTATATTTTATACTGTTGAGTGTGGTGGTGTTTTGCGTGTTTTCCAACGAAAGAAGGCACCTCTTTTTTAAGGTACCTTCTTCATAATTTTAGGGGTTAATATGCTTAGGCTATCTCTGCTAGAAAATACCCTGGCTGGTTAATCAGTTCTCGTTTATCAATAATCTCCTGTAGATTGAGGTGGCCAATTACATACTTGTAGTCTTCACCATAGAATCTTTCGGAGATGTTCTTAAATGCAATGTTTTCTAAAACGTTTTCATCGGTATACCTAAAATAGACTTTAATGTCAACATTTGTTGTGTAGTGAAGTTCTTGTGCATCTAAGTGTTTTTTATATTCATACCGGTAGTCATAGCGTAATGCTGTGATATCGGAGAGTACAGCTGATCCTGTAGGGTGTCCGCCTGCCCCTTTGCCATAGAAAAACTGTTCGTCGGCAAATGCTGCTTTTACTAGGACTCCATTATTCTCATTTTCGACATTAAATAAGATACTATCTTTTGAAATAAACTTCGGAAGAACATATAAAACGACTTCACTATTGCTTACTTCTTTGGCAAGAGGGATCAGCTTGATTTTTAGATTTTTTTCTTTCGCATAGCGAATGTCAGTATTGTCTAATCTATCTATACCCAAATTTAAGATCTGATCTGGTTTTACAAATAAGCCATAAGCGTGAGAAGCTACGATAGTCAACTTGAATTTGGGGTCGTATCCACCTACATCTAGCGTAGGGTCAGTTTCGGCAAAACCGAGCTCTTGAGCTTTTTTAAGAGCAGTATCGTAACTTTGGTTTTCGTTGAATATTTTTGATAAGATATAGTTGGATGATCCATTGAAGATACCGCTTACGGAGTGTAGCAGCTCATTGTCATAGTATTCTTCCAGATTCCGGATAATTGGAATACTACCACATACAGCCCCTTCGTATAAAAGAGAGGTACCATGCTGCTGTTGTAGAGCGGTAAGTTCCTGAAGATGTGTGGCAATCATTTTTTTATTGGCCGACACAACATTTTTGCCCGATGTTAATGCTTTTTTCGTTATTTCGAATGCTGCATCAGCATCATCTATAAGCTCTACAACTGTATTTATTTCAGGGTCATTCAGGATATCATTAGGATTTGTAGAAAAAAGCTCTGTTGGTAGACTTCTTGTTTTACCTGCATTCTTGATTACAAATTTCTTAATTTCTAAGTTGAGTTTTTTCGTTTTGATGATGTCATATAGTCCTTGGCCTACGACGCCAAAACCGAACATGCCAATGGTAAGCTTTTTACTCATTTCGTTTTAATACTGCTTTTAATTGTTATTATCTAGGGTGTCTCTTGTTTTGCAACAAAGAATAAGGAGACCACTAGTTTTTTATAAATACGGAGGGCAATTTGTTTGTAGTCAAATTGCCTCTGTATCTACGGTTTAGTTGTTCTTATTTTATTTTATCAAAAGCTTGTTGTAGATCAGCTTTGATATCGTCAATATGTTCAATACCTACTGATAGGCGTAAGGATCCTGCATAGACACCAGCTGCACGCTGTGCTTCTTCATTCAATTGTTGGTGTGTAGTAGCCGCTGGGTGTATGATTAATGTTTTAGCATCTCCTACGTTGGCCAGGTGACTGATTAACTCTAGTGAGTCAATAAATTCGTCTGCTTTTTTTGCATCTCCTTTGATGGTGAATGAAAGTACAGCTCCATATCCGTTCTTAAGGTATTTTTGAGCCAAAAGATGGTACGGGTGACTTTTTAATCCTGGATAGCTTACAGATTCTACCTGTGGATGAGCTTCCAACCATTGCGCGATCTCTTGCGTGTTATCTACATGGCGCTGTACACGTAAGGATAGTGTTTCTAAGCCCTGTACTAACAGAAAAGAGTTAAAAGGGGAAAGAGCAGGTCCAAAGTCACGTAAGCCTTCTACACGTGCTCTTATTGCAAATTGTATGTTGCCAAATGGGCCATTAACACCAAATACATCCGAAAATACAAGTCCGTGGTATCCCTCTGAAGGTTCTGAGAATTGTTTGAATTTCCCATTTCCCCAGTTATAGTTACCACCGTCAATGATTACACCGCCTATACTTGTACCATGTCCACCGATCCATTTTGTAGCGGATTCTACTACAACATTAGCTCCATGTTCAAGGGGTTTAAATAGGTATCCACCAGCTCCAAATGTATTGTCTACAATCAGCGGTAAATCATGTTTGCGTGCTACTGCTGCGATTTTTTCAAAATCAGGAATGTTATAGCTTGGATTACCAATTGTCTCTACATATATCGCTTTTGTTTTATCATCGATTAGTTTTTCGATGTTTTCCGCATCACTGTCTGTAGCAAATCTTGCTTCGATTCCTAGTCTTTTGAAAGATACTTTAAACTGGTTATAACTTCCACCGTATAGGTTAGCACCTGCAACGAAGTTTTCACCTGCCTCCAGTATATTCGTCAGAGCGATAAATTGAGCTGCTTGACCTGAAGCTACTGCTACAGCTGCTACACCACCTTCTAATGCTGCTATACGTTTTTCGAACACATCTGTTGTTGGGTTCATGATGCGTGTGTAGATATTGCCGAATTGTTTTAACGCAAAAAGGTTAGCTCCATGTTCCGCATTGTCAAAAACGAAAGAGGAAGTTTGATAAATAGGCAATGCACGTGATCCTGTTGTAGGGTCAACTTCTTGTCCTGCATGTACCTGTAATGTTTCGAAATTTAAAGTTTTATTAGTAGCCATTTTGATTTTTTTTAAAGATATAATATAAGAAGTAAAAGAGGGATTGGAGGTAGGTCGTCGTTGGAAGTGCCTGTCAAAGATGTTGCGTAACGCAAGGATAGAAAGGGACCGACGACTAACGCATTCGCGTTGATGTACAGCTATAGATATCTGTACCAAAGTAGCCTTTGCGAGTAGTTAAACTATTCGCAACAATTGATAATTGTTGTGTGAATTTTGATTTCATTGTCTTCTTTCATTTATATGCTCCAAAGATTTATTTCTTTGGACAGGAATTGGCACCTTTTCAAATACTTTTTGAAGGTTGCCAGCGGGTCATAGAGCCAGTCTCTCGCCACTTCTTTATAAATCAAGACCAATACTAGAAAGGTGTTGATTAGGTGCACTACTGTCTAAGTGCGTAGCAAATATATGATATATCTTTTAAATAACCAATGAATTTGTGCTAAGTTCTTAAAATATAGCTTCTATCTCCCTTTTAGTAGTATTATAGTTGAGTTTTTTTTGAATATTTTAAAACTTCAGGTGTTTTACCGTCAGTCCATTGTTGATAAGCTGTTTTAGTGCATCGATTCCAATATTTAGATGTGTCTCGACGAATTTTTCAGTCACAGCGAGGTCACTCTCTATGGTTTTTACTCCCTCTGGTACCATAGGTTGATCGGATACTAACAATAAGGCTCCTGTCGGAATTTTATTTGCAAATCCTACACTGAATATCGTTGCTGTTTCCATATCAACTGCCATTGCACGTATGGATTTGAGGTACTTTTTGAAAGCCTTGTCGTGTTCCCAAACACGTCTATTGGTTGTGTATACAGTCCCGGTCCAGTAGTCTCTAGCGTGATCTCTTATCGTTGTAGAAATCGCTTTTTGGAGGGCAAAGGCTGGGAGTGAGGGGACTTCTGGTGGAAAATAGTCATTGGACGTACCTTCTCCTCGAATAGCAGCTATCGGTAGAATGAGTTCGCCCACAGCTATCTTCTTTTTTAAACCGCCGGTTTTTCCTAAAAAAAGAACCGCTTTAGGGTTGATGGCCGATAATAGGTCCATTACTGTAGCTGCCATTGGACTTCCCATACCGAAATTGATGATTGTTATACCATTGGCTGTACATGCTTGCATGGCTTTATCCTGACCATATATAGGCGCATCGTCATGCATATTCGAAAACATGGTGACATATTTCGAAAAATTTGTAAGCAGGATATATTCCCCAAATTCTTCCAAAGGCTTTCCTGTGTAGCGGGGTAGCCAGTTTAACACAATGTCTTCTTTTGATTTGAGTCCTGGTGTAATTGGAGTTTCAACAGATTTTGTTTTCTTCATATCTAAATGTGTTGGAGGCTTAAATGAAAATCCCCCACCGGAAGTGGTGAGGGATTTTTATTTAAGCTACTTTTAATTTTTTTATGTCCGATTTGGCAAATTTCTTTTTGGCATAATCGAGCGTTATATGTAAGCCTGTTTCTTCACTTTCCTCTTTAGTTGTTGGGATTTCAAACATAGCATCTAGCATGATGGCTTCACATATACTTCGTAAGCCACGTGCACCTAATTTAAATTCCCATGCTTTCTCCACGATGAATTCATAGACTTCTTTGTCAAACTTTAGTTCTACGCCTTCGTATTCAAAGAGTTTAACATATTGTTTTATCAACGCATTCTTTGGTTCTGTAAGTATGCTTAAAAGCGTTTCTTTATCCAGCGGATTCAAATGCGTCAGCACAGGTAGTCGTCCGATTAATTCAGGGATCAAACCAAAGCTTTTTAAGTCCTGTGGGGTAATATATTTATAAAGGTTGTTGAGGTCAATATCTTCCTCATCTTCAACCATCTTGTACCCTACTGTTTGGGTCCTCAATCGATTCGCTATTTTTTTCTGAATCCCATCAAATGCACCACCACAAATAAACAGAATGTTGCTCGTATTCACTGTGATCATTTTTTGGTCAGGGTGTTTACGGCCTCCTTGAGGAGGTACATTGACATTAGTTCCTTCAAGAATCTTAAGCAAGGCTTGTTGTACACCTTCACCAGATACATCTCTGGTTATAGAAGGGTTATCACTCTTGCGGGCTACTTTGTCAATTTCATCAATATAAATTATCCCTCTCTCTGCAGAGGCGACATCGTAGTCAGCAGCCTGGAGCAATCTTGTAAGTATACTTTCTACATCTTCACCAACATAACCCGCTTCGGTCAATACTGTTGCATCGACGATAGAGAAAGGAACATTTAATATTTTTGCTACTGTTTTTGCTAATAAAGTTTTTCCCGTTCCTGTCTCTCCAACGATAATTAGATTTGACTTTTCGATTTCAGTTTCATCAGCACTTGTTTTTTGGTTCAATCGCTTGTAGTGATTGTAAACAGCTACTGAGATTACTTTTTTAGCTTCATCTTGTCCAATGACATATTGATCTAGATGCTGTTTTATTTCTAATGGACGGATTAGCTTGAGTGTTGTTTGCAACGATTTGTTTTTTCGTTGGTTCAACTCTTCAGCCAAAATCTCGCCAGCCTGAGTTACACAGCGGTCACAGATATGCGCTCCATCTCCTGCGATCAGCATTAACGCTTCGTTTTTACTGATCCCACAAAATGAGCAGTGGATATCTTTGTTGTTTTTGCTCATTTATTTACTTTCTTTTCGAGGTGCCAAGACCTCATCTATCATTCCAAATTCTTTTGCTTCTGCTGCTTTCATCCAGTAGTCGCGGTCCGAAGACTTTTCAACCCATTCGTAGCTTTGTCCTGAATGCTCAGCTATGATGGTATAAAGTTCTTCTTTAAGTTTCAACATCTCACGCAAGTTGATTTCCATATCAGCGGCAACTCCTTGTGCACCGCCTGAAGGTTGGTGAATCATGACGCGCGAGTGTTTTAGGGCGGCACGTTTTCCTTTTGCACCTGCCACTAATAATACTGCTCCCATTGAAGCCGCCATACCTGTACAGATTGTGGCTACATCTGGAGAGATGTACTGCATGGTATCGTAGATTCCCAATCCTGCATACACACTTCCACCAGGTGAGTTGATGTATATTTGAATATCTCTTTGTGCGTCAGTGGATTGTAAAAATAATAGTTGTGCCTGAATTATATTTGCAACTTGGTCATTGACGCCATCTCCTAAGAAGATGATACGGTCCATCATTAATCTAGAGAATACATCCATTTGCGCAACATTTAACTGACGCTCTTCCACAATGTAAGGGGTCAAGTTAGTCGGCATTTGCGTTTCTACGCGAGAAATAAAGCCATCTACATGTTGTGATCCGATGCGGTGGTGCTTTACTGCGTATTTTCTGAATTCGTTTTTATCTATATTCATTGTTCTATGATGTTACTTTTTTAAAAATATTAGACTAATATAAATCGTTTTTCTTAAATACGAATAATATTTATGTCTCCTTATTGTAATTTGGTAGATCTGAAATAAAATCAACTGTATTGTTTTCAAAATTTACCCTACAGAAATAATGCTGCAAACCATTACTTACCAGTAGAAGCGGAATTTTGTGTTTGCTGTTGTAGCTGCCGATCTGCTCAAAGGTAGCTTGTGATATCTTTACCCCTGGGGCTTTGAACTCAGCCAATAATATCATTTCTCCGCTATTGTTAAATACCACTAAATCACTTCTCTTCTGCAACTCATTGACGACTAATCCGCCTTCTATTTTCATCAAGGATTTTGGATATTTCTTATTTAAGTGCAAAAAATGTACCCAATGTTGCCGTACCCATTCTTCGGGCGTGAGCAAAAGGTTTTTCTTTCTGAGAATATCGAAAACATAAACCTTATTTTGAATACGGGTCAGCTTTAACGGGAAAGGGGGTAAGTTTAATTGTACAGGCTTAAACATAGGCAAATTTACGGAATTTTGGGTGTATAACAAAATGGGGAAGCCAGTCGCGGTTTGAGCGACAAAAAATAAACCTCCATTTCAATAGAGAATAATATTCACTACCTACATATTCCTCCAGATTATGTATTTTCGCAAGGACATGAGCGCACAATCGATTTTAAGTGATATCAAGCAACGGAAATTTAAACCTTTGTATCTGTTACATGGTGAAGAGTCCTATTATATTGATCTAATCAGCGATAGTATCGAAAATGGTGTACTTGATGATAGCCAAAAGGGCTTTGATCAAACCATTTTATATGGAAAGGATACTGATTTTTCCACAATTGTAAGCGCAGCAAAGCGTTATCCGATGTTGAGTGAATATCAGGTCATCCTTGTTAAGGAGGCGCAGGGGCTGAGATGGAAAGGGGATGACGACTTTTTAATGAAGTATATTGATCAGCCTACACCCACAACTATTTTGGTATTCGCTTTTAAGCATGGCAAATTTGATAAACGTACGAAGCTGTATAAAGCGCTTGAGAAGAAAGGGGTAGCTTTTGAATCCGAAAAGCTTTATGACAACAAGGTGGCACCTTGGATTGTAGAGGAACTGCAACGTAATGGACAGCGGGTGCACCCTCAGGCGGCGGCACTGATGGCGGATTATCTCGGAACTGATCTTTCCAAAATTGCTAACGAAGTACAGAAATTGGTGCTTAATGTACCTAAAGATCGTGAGATATCAGTGCAAGATATTGAACAGAATATCGGAATAAGCAAAGACTTCAATGTATTTGAGCTCAATTCTGCATTGGGTAAACGAGAAGTGCTTAAAGCGGTTCAGATCGTTGATTATTTTGCTTCAAACCCAAAGTCAAATCCTTTTGTCGTAGTGATAGGTTCGCTGGCAGGATATTTTACGAAATTGTTAAAGTACCATTACCTACCAGACAAGTCTTCTGCTGTCGTGGCGAAGGAGCTTGGTGTGCACCCTTTCTTTACAAAAGAGTATGACATGGCGGCACGTAATTTCAATCGACGTAAATTATTCGATGTGCTTTCTGTGCTGCGGGAGTATGATCTCAAATCCAAAGGGTTGAATGCGGGGCCCAATACGAGTGATGGGGATTTGATGCGTGAGATGATATTCAAGATTTTAAACTAATTAGGTGAATCCAATCATATGGGGGGATTAATGTTAATAGCTCTCCCGATAGAGAAAGGTTATTTGAGGTAGCATCGTTGCATTTAGTTGCTTTAGGATCGTTAAAAGACAAGCCGATCCGCCAGCTGGCGGATCATGAAATAATTATTTACATATGAAAAACGGAAAACCAAGAGCGGATGTCAAACCAGGTATGTTGGTGAATATTGTGCTAAAGAAAGATCAACGTACGGGAATTCTAACGGAAGGTATCGTGAAGAATCTGTTGACCTCAGCACCATTTCATCACCGTGGTATCAAGGTGCGCTTGGATGATGGACAAATCGGACGAGTACAAGAAATCTTGGAAGAGGATTAAGGATAATATTTTTATTTTTATTTTTATTTTTGACTTGTTAGTTTTCTTTCTACCTTTGTCCCTCGTGAAAATTGATATTTTTGATTTGATTTCCAAGGACACAGTGTTCAATGTTTACATTGAAATATCACGAGTTTGATACGTATAGCCCATTTGGGCTTTTTTTATGTCCAAAAATTAACATTGGACTTGCGAAAAGGGGAAATATCATTTGAACAAAGAGAGGGGAGACCTTATCTAAATTTGAAATTATTTAGTATTTAATATAGAAAATGACCAGCTACAGTAAATTACCCGCAATTTTAGTTTTAGAAGATGGAACAGTTTTTCACGGTAAGGCCGCCGGAAAAATTGGTACAACTACTGGAGAAATTTGTTTTAATACCGGAACTACGGGATATCAGGAGATATTCACTGATCCGTCGTATTATGGACAGATCATGGTGACGACCAATTCCCATATTGGTAACTATGGTATCGATGAAGATGATGCTGAATCCGATAGAAATCAAATTGCGGGACTGGTATGTAAGAATTATAATATCAACTACAGTCGTAAAATGGCAGATGAGTCTATACAGACTTATTTTGAGGCGCAGAATCTAGTTGGTATTTCTGACATTGATACGCGTTCATTGGTGCGTCATATCAGGGATAAAGGAGCGATGAATGCCATTATCTCTTCTGAGAATATTGACGTAGAATCATTGAAGGCTGAATTAGCGAAGGTGCCGTCGATGGCGGGCTTAGAGCTATCTTCATTGGTAACGACAAAGGAGCCTTATTTTTACGGAGATGAGACTGCAAGTACACGTATAGCTGTTCTGGATTTGGGAATAAAGAAAAATATTCTTCGCAATTTTGATGCAAGACAGGTCTATGCAAAAGTGTTTCCTGCTAAGACTAGTTTTGCTGAGATGGAAGCTTGGGGTGCTGACGGATATTTTATTTCCAATGGCCCTGGAGATCCTTCAGCTATGGAGTATGCTATTACGACGGTGCAAGAGATTTTGGCAGCGGACAAGCCGATGTTTGGTATTTGCTTGGGACATCAGATTTTAGCCTTGGCGAATGGAATACGTACCGAGAAGATGTTTAATGGGCACCGTGGTATTAATCATCCGGTAAAGAATATTATTGCGAATAGATGTGAGATAACATCACAGAACCACGGTTTTGGTGTGGTTCGTGAAGATATCGAGAATTCGGACAATGTAGAGGTAACGCATATCAACTTGAATGACAACTCTATCGAAGGTATCCGTGTAAAAGGTAAAAAAGCCTTTTCTGTACAATATCACCCGGAATCATCTCCAGGTCCACACGATTCCCGTTATTTATTCGATGATTTTATCAGCATGATAAAAGGGTAAAAAAAGAGGCTCAGTTTACTGAGCCTCTTTTTTTATAGCGAAAATCCACTAAAGTACTTGGTTCTTGTCACCAAAAGTAATCATGATCATACCTGCTACAATAACAAAAATGCCTAGTATTTGTAGCCAGGAAATGGATGTTTTGAAATATAATGCCATGGCGAGCTGTACGGTAATAAATGTCCCTCCAGAACAGAGTGCTATTACAATAGGCTGAGACACGTTCTTAAATAATTGTATTAAAAACCAACTTGCGGAAAGTAAGATCACATTTCCGATTATCAGGGCATGCCAATGGTACTTTGGATTTATCCCGCCCCATTTGAATAATATACTGGCAACTATCTGACAGGCCCAGAATGCAGCGAAATAAACGTAATTGATCATCATTTTATTGTTAATATCATTCGAAATTAATAATAAAAGTGGATGTTGCGCAGTAGCGATCTGTTTTAGATTTAATGTACCTTTGGACTTTCGAGCAGATCTGTGACATAGCCTAAGATTTCAATCTCACTATGTCCATCTTCTAGCATCGAAAAAGTGAGATAAGCGGCATATATTTCACCACTGAATACGACATGCTTATCCTCTACAATAGTATCAATAATCTGATCTCTTATTTCGACACCGATATGTTGGAGCTCGTTGTGTAAGTTGGTTGAGATGGCTTCATGGCATTCACCACTAGCAAAGCCAACGATAATATGTAAAACCAATTTGTCAAAAATATCAGGATCTAAGCTTTTGAATTTATTGGCATAAAGTTCGTAATCAAAGCGTTTTTTTGCGCTGTTGACAATTTTATCCCAGATCAAAAATTCTGTTTTCGTCTGCATAATTGTGATTGTTTATAAAAGTGGTTATGTAAATATAAAAAAAATCAACTGTATTTCAAAGCCCAACGGAGAGCTGTTCTCTTTTATGTAGGTAGTAATCGGATTTTTAAGAAAAACTATTTTATATCGTAATTTGTTTATAGGGTACAGAGCTCTGTGAGATCTTAATATAACAAGAGAAGGAGGGTATTATGCTATTGAATAATTACGTTGATCCAGAAGAAGATTTTTTTGAAGAGGATGACGAAGATGAGCGATTGGAAGTGAATGACCTAGCTTTTGACGAGGGGAGGGGAAGCTATCGTCTCGATGTGGATGATAATGATCCTGATTGGGATCATCCTGCTGATTACGATACGTTGAGTCAGGGGGCTGAATCAGATGTTTCTACTTATGATGCATCTAACCCCTTTGTAGGGTCAGAGTATGCAGATCTGGACGATCTAAAAGCCGAAGAATTGGAGAATTCAGGGATGCGCGTGACAGGGAAGGGGAATTTGAAGTTGTCGAAATTGGACAAAGAGATTGCTAAAGATGAAGAGGATCGTCGGGACGATCTAGATGAGGAAGGATATCCAAAAAGGGATTGAAGTCGTTGGTTTACGTGTTTTTTGTGCGGTATATTCGTATATTTTATTTAGGTTTGATAGGGTTGCTGTCGAAGAGGCAACTGTATTTTGAATTCCTAAACAGTACAGATGAAAATATTATTAAATGGAAAGAAGGCTCTGGTCGGAGGGAGTTCTTCGGGAATTGGTCGAGCGATAGCTATGGAGCTTGCAGCATGTGGGGCATCAGTTACCTTAATGGCCCGGTCTGAGGAAAAGGTCAAGGCGGTATTAGCCGATTTGAATACCGATTCGGGACAAGAACACCGTTATCTTATTACTGATTTTAACGATTATGAATCCCACAAGGGTAATTTGAAGTGTTATTTTGAAAATCATACCGTAGATATTTTAGTGAATAACACCAATGGCCCTCAGGCGGGGGATGTACTGCATAAGGAAGAGGTGGATTATCAACAGGCTTTTGATCTGTTGTTTCAGAATGCTGTGTTTGCTAGCCGTTTGGCCTTGCCTCATATGCAATCACAGGGATTTGGACGTATTATCAATGTTTCGTCTATGACGGTGAAAGAACCTCAGGATAGCTTGGTGCTGTCGAATACAATGCGTACAGCTTTGGTTTCGTGGAGTAAAAGCTTATCTAATGCTGTTGCTGCGGATGGTGTTACTGTAAATTCTATTCTGACGGGCTATTTTGATACGGATCGTTTGAATAGCTTGATGGAAAATCAAGCTAAGTCTGTAGGTGTAGATGTGGGAGATATCAGGAAGCAGCGGGTTTCCTCTGTACCAGTGAACAGGTTGGGAGATCCAAAGGAGTACGGTTATCTGACTGCTTTTTTGGCGTCCGATTATGCATCTTTTTTGACTGGTGCAGCGATTCCTCTCGATGGAGGGATAGCCAAGACTTTGTTTTAAGATTAATAAAAAGGGGCGATATCGCCCCTTTTTTTATTGAGTAATAAAATTTTATGGTTTATCCCACCATACTCTGGTATTTAAGCCATCAGTACCTCCATAAGGAAAGGATTTTACAGCATTTTCGTAATTTGCTTTGTTGTTAGAAGCTTCTTGTGTAGGATATCCTTCACGACGTGGAATTTGTCCTCCATTAATATCAGAAGCTAAAGTTAAATTAGGGAATCCAGTTCTTCTCCATTCTGCCCATCCTTCATATCCGTAAGGGAATAAGTGTATCCAACGTTGTGTGGCTATTTGCTCAATTGCATTACCGGCATCGTATGCGATATCTGCATTAGTTAAATATGCGGTTACGTCTGTGGTTGCACCTGTCCATTGAGCAATAGATTGTTTTATCGCTTCTTCATAGAAAGTCTTTGCTTGGCTGTCGCCACCAGTGATCCAACCTAATTTTGCTGCTTCTGCTTGAGCAAATAATAGTTGTGCATGGGTAATGAGGTGAACAGGGGAGTCTTGCTTTCTGATTGTACTGCCAAATAAAGAAACTTTAGGAATATCTACATCAGGATTAGGGACCAGTTTCCCGAACTCTAGTCCTGCATATCCGCCTGTACTGTTTTTGTCTCCGTAAACAGCAAGGCGGGGATCATTATAAGGAAGCATATGGTCGACGAGTACCTTGCTCAAGGCATACCAATTCCTTTTCTGTACAGTAAATGAATTGTACCAAAAGTTTTCGTTTGCGGCTTCTGCAAGATGTGGATAGGATAAATTGTCATTGTTGGATGTCATTATCCCTGCGTTCATTGCTTTTATAAACTCTGCTTTTCCTTTTTCTGGATTTACCTTAGAAAGTCTGAGCGCCATTAACATATGCATAGAGTTAGCTAGCTTCTTCCATTGTGCAATATTACCTTTGTATATGATATCATTTTTGATATTCCCATTTGCTGACACGATGCTACTGTTAGCTTCATCAAGAAGGGTGAATAGTGCATTATAAATATCTTCTTGTTTATCATACTTGGGGTTAGGTAGGAGTATTCCTTTAAAAGCTTCACTCATTGGAATGTCTCCCCAGCGGTCTGTAACATGCCATAGGAAGAAAGCTTTCAGTATTTTTGCTACAGCAATTTGGTTAACGACAGGGCCTTCATTTGCATTTAGCTCCTTTTCTCTTTGAAGTACACTCTCTAAATTCATTAGAGGACCAATATACCATGTAGAGAAGTTGAGGTTCGTAGCTATGAATCGTGTGTTGTCAGTATAAGTAGTTAAGCTTAAGTACTGTGGATAATGAACACCATATGCACTAGAGCTCACGCTTGATAAATACATTTGAGCGTTTGCAATGAGTTGCGTTCCTGAAGCTTTGCTTGGCCTGTTTGGATCCTCATAATATGAATCAGCAAATTTAGTGCAAGATGATAGGATTGCTATCGGGCAGATAGCTAACCATAGATACCTAAATATATTGTGTTTTCTCATGACTTTCAATTTTTAAAACTTGACACTTAGATTAAAACCATAGGAGCGTACTGTCTGTAGTTCACCTTTTTCTATCCAGCTGATGTTAGCACTCCCTGCGGATAACTCTGAAGGATCAATACCTTTTGGTGCTTTTTGCCAAATCATCCATGGATTTCGTGCGATAGCAGCAATACGAATTGACTTGAATGGGGTTTTACCTAACTGATTTTGATCGAACGTATAGCCTAGACTTACTTCTCTTAACTTAATGTAGGAAGCATCATATAGCCATTCTTCATAAATGCGAGTTCCTATTTGATTTCTAAAGTAAGTTCTAGCATCGATGAAGGCATTAACTTCTTGGCCTGTCGCTTCTGAAATGCCATTTATTTCAAAACCACCACCATCAGCTAGTGGATCGCGAACATTTTTTCCATTACTATTAAGTGCGGCTGTTTCTGCTGCTTGACCAGATTTTACGGCTAACATTTTGGACCAACTAAAAAACTTACCGCCAGATTGAAAATCAATCATTGCATTAAAGTCTATGTTTTTGTATCTGAAACTATTTATAAAACCACCTGTAAATTCGGGGATTACAGATCCAAAATCTTTGTTGAGTTCTTGGATAGGTAAGTTTGAATTATCTAATAGTATTTTTCCGGTTGCTTCATCCCGTTTGTATCCAGGGCCTACTAGAGAGCCAAAAGCAGCACCTTTATTGGCAAAGAGATACACGGTTTGACTTGAATATGTATTGTTGTCTAATTGATATGCATCTATACCTGGAGTGAGTTCGTGAATTTTGCTGTTATTTTTGGCTCCGTTTAAAGTAGTTGTCCAAGAAAAATTGCTTGTCTGTACTGGAATGGCTGTTAAAGAAAGTTCAATACCATTATTTTCAATATCTCCTGCATTGACTCTAAAGCTCGAGTAGCCAGTGGCTACAGAAGACGATAAGCCAATCACTTGGTCTTTATTACGTTGTTGGTAATAAGTAAAATCTAGCCCTAATCTATTATTGAAAAACTTTAAATCTGTACCGATTTCAAATGAATGAGCAAAAGATGGTTTAAGAGCGGGATTGTTTAGTACATCAGGTACAAAGAGAGTATTTATTGGTCCTGTTGCTCCGTTATATACTGTTCCAATTTCGTAGTTCATAAGATTGGCGTACGGGGGGACCGATGAACCTGCTACTGCGTATGAAGCTCTTAACTTTCCGAAATTTAATACGGAGGATTCGATTAGATTACTAAACACAAACGACCCTGATACAGAGGAATAATTGTAGGCATTATTATCTTTAGGTAATGTTGACGAAATATCTCTACGAAATGAACCATCGACAAAATAAGTGTCCTTGTATCCTAAGGATGTCATGAAATAGGCTGATCTGGTCTGTTCTTCTAATTTGTAAGATTCAGAAATGGGCCTATCAATAGATGCCTCAATGTTGTAGAATCCAATAGAACTGAGACCTCCTTGCGTGCGTTGGTTCAAATAATCATACTTTCGTATATATATATTACCACCAAGGTTGGCATTTAGTGTAAAATCTTTCCAAGCTTTATCATATTGCGCTAAGAATTCATAGTTGCTTTCGTCGTTTTGGAATTTTGCTACTCTATACCCTTGATCAGAATTGAATGTGCCTACTCCTGTTTGTGATCGACCTCCAATAGCGAGTTTCTGGCTCACATTCTGTGTAAATTGATCCTTTCTTATGAAACCAGATAGTTTTAAGTTAGACATTACTTTATAGGTTACACCGATATCTCCAAAAAAACGATCTCTAGAGTCATTGTTTAGATTTTCATAAGCATCAAAGAAAGGATTATTCCAATCCGATGGTGTATTATTAACCATTAACTCGGATGTTGTATTAGGATTTACGTTCCAGTTGAGAATTGTTCCGTCTGCGTATTTATAGTTACGTAATCTATTGATGTCTATATTTCTTTGGAACCATTGTGTGGCACCTGTAAATGACCCTTGATAGCCTTGTGTAGGTCTCTGGCCGTTATTGTTGGCATAGTTGATATTAGCTGAAGCGCTAAGTTTTTCTGTGATATCCAAAGAGCCATTTATAGCGAAATTATTCCTTTTTAGCCAAGTGTTAGGATATGTCCCCTTTATATAAGCATTATTGTACGAGAATCGAATAGCGCTATTTTCGGCACCACCACTTATGGTGAGGCCATTGTTCGTACTGATTCCAGTGTTAAAAAAATCCTTGATATTGTTCGGTTGCGGGACAAAAGGAGTTGCTTTTCCGTAGTCAGGATCTTGCGGATAGAAACTGTAATACATACGAACAGGAGTGCCGTCCATTTTCGGCCCCCAAGACTCGTCATTACCATTGATATATAACTCTCCCGATGCTAGTTTCAGGAATGTTTGATTATTACCCACTCCATAAGTATTTTGAAGAGGCATAAAGTTGCCTACTTGCTCAAATGAAGTAGCGGAGTTTAAGTCAATTGCGATCGATTTAGGGCCTTTCTTTCCTTTTTTTGTCGTAATCATGATTACTCCATATTGACCACGGATTCCATATAACGCTGATGCTGTTGGTCCTTTAAGAATATTTATACTCTCGATATCCTCTGGATTCACATCTTGACCGACGTTCCCTAAATCTACGCCGTTCCCTGTACCAGAACTAAAATTAGCATTAGAAATAGGAGTGCCATCAATCACCATTAGTGGTTGACCTCCTCCTGTAACGGAATTGATCCCTCTTAATTTAATCTTTTGCGTTCCACCTAGATTGGCACCAGAAGAACCAGTGACTTGTGCTCCGGCCACTTTTCCTGCAAGAGAACCTAAAACGTTAGTCTCTTTTGTAAAGGTAAGATCGTCCCCTCCAACTTTTTGGGTCGAATATCCTAATGATTTCTGAGATCTTTGAATACCTAGCGCTGTTACTACAACTTCTTCAATATCCTTTTCTCCAGATGTCAGCGTTACACTAATTGTCTTACGGCCTTTTACAGGGATCTCTTGAGAGATATAGCCCACTGCTGAAATGACTAAAGTCGAATTTTGGTCTGCATTGAGGGTGAAGAGTCCACTGGAATTTGTGGATGCTGCATTAGATGTACCTTTGATCGCGACTGTGACACCAGATAGGGGTGCTCCATTCTGATCGGTAACCTTCCCAGCAATTGAAACTTGCTGCGCGTTTACAACCTGTAAACCAGCGCTCGCCATCACACATAGTGTGGTGAGTAGATGATTTTTCATGAATAAGGTTTATTTAGTTTATAATTATTAAGTTTATTTGGTACTCCGGTCGGCTTGCGACCGGAGATTTGTTTTTTTGTTGTTTAGGTGCTTTTTAAAACACCTATGCCTGGACGATCCGGCAGGATACACAGGCCATCGCGTACAGTCATCCCGTCGTAAATATCATTTCCGATGAGCAGTGCTCCATCTAGATCAGCCCAATCTACCAAAGGAGCGAGCTGAGCAGCAGCAGAGATAGCACAGGATGTCTCGGTCATACAACCCAGCATCACTTTCATCTCCAACGCACGGGCTAATTCGGCCATCTGCTTGGCTTCACGCATTCCTGTACACTTCATCAGTTTGATATTAATACCTGTATACACGCCTTTTAATTTTGGAACATCAACCAAACGTTGGCAGCCTTCATCTGCAATAGTAGGAATAGGCGAGTGAGCTGTTAACCAAGCGTTCTCGTCAATCATCTCTTTTGGCATAGGTTGTTCCAAGAATACGACATTCTGTTCATGCAACCAGTGCGCCATCTCCAGTGCTTCTTCCTTGTTTTTCCAACCTTGGTTGACATCCGCACATAGGGGAACATCTGTAACCGATCGGATTGTATCGATAATCATTTTATCGGTATCTAACCCGAGTTTTACTTTTAATATTTTAAACTGTTCTGCCTCTTTGACTTTCTTCCGGATCATCTCTTCACTATCTATACCTATGGTGTAGGAAGTGGGCGGGATACGATCTGGATTTAATCCCCATATTTTATAGTAGGGCTGCTGCATCATTTTGCCCAATAAATCATGTAGGGCAATATCAATTGCTGCTTTTGCTGCGGTGTTCTTCTCCTGAAGTAAATCAACGTAGTGTAGTATCTCTTCGGTCTCAAAGGGGGAAGAGAATAGACTTAAGTCGACTTTTCGTAGAAAGCTACATACGCTTTCTTGAGATTCTCCTAAATAGGGAGGCATGCTAGCCTCACCGTATCCTATAATACCTTCATATTCGATTTCTGTCAATACGACAGGGGTGGTAGTTCGGCTGAACGATGCAACGGTAAAGACATGACGCATTTCTAGGGTGTAAGGCCTAAAACGTAATGTAAATTTACCCATCTTTTTTATTTCCCAGGAATTGCTGTTCATGTTGTATTTATCGTTTATTTACTGATTCGTATTACAGACTTTTTATTTTTTGTAGAATATATTATCTTGAATGGCTTGGATAGCATTGTCGTTTGCACCAATATAGCGTTTCGCCGCCACGACACTTCTAGTCTGGAAGTCATCATAATTGTTGGCATCTTTCAGCATAGAGTTAATACGTACGGTTCCTGCAGAATGGATAAATTCACCATTACCTATATAAAGTGCCACGTGTGTGACTCGCGCATTTGCATTTTTTGCTTTACCGGCAGCAAAGAATAGTAAATCTGCAGGTTTTAAGTTTTTTAATGCCTTGCTTGCGTCAAAGTGCCCCTCACTATCCAAAATGTCGACTGCTTCGCCAGCTAGTACTTGTTGAGAAGCGTCACGAGGTATGACGTAACCGTTCATAAAGAATGCGGTCTTGGTAAAACCACTGCAATCTACTCCCTTGACAGAAGTACCTCCCCAAAGGTAAGGTAGCCCCAGCATACTTTTGGCACTACTTAGGACGTTGTCGGCAGTAAGATTTCTAGATTTTATCCACTCTTCCATTACAATGGCTTCGTCCTTAGGAATGTATCCAATCCGTCCATCTGGGTAAGCAACTTCATAATATTGTGAAGTCTCTTTTTGTAAAGCTAATATATTGCCGTAGACCAAATCCGATATACGGATACTTTTTACGTCTGGTTTTGAATAGGCTTTGCCGAAATCATTGGTATAGACTACTTTTTTTCGGTTTTTCCATCCTAATAGATCTGCTTTCGTCATTGGTACAAGCGAAGAAGTCGGTACCCAAGAAATGTAACCTTCGGGGGTGCGAACCCTGTATTCTCCGTTAGCTTTTTGTAGTAGGTCTACTTGTGTTCCTAATAGAGCTTGTGAAGCCATTTCGGAAGCATGTCCCGGTTTTGTACGTAGATTTGCTACGGATAGGTTAATAATCCCTACGGGGGTAGTACCAACGGAAGTGTCTGGATACAGCTTCATGTTAAGCTGTGCGCCACTTTTTTGTAACTTCTCCTCTAAGAAAGAAAGCGCATTGGTTTCTGTTGTTTGTATCGTATAGGTGTTTGTCTGTAAGTCAGCATTCGTGAGTTCGATTAGTTTCGTCCTTTTATCTGGAGCAAATTTTAATTTAGCTTCTTCTATAGCCGCTATTATACTTTTGTATTTTGTAGAATCGACTTGTGCCGAGGTGGTCACCGATGAAAGAATCGCTAGTATCGGAAAGCAGAAGTATGTAAGTTTTTTTATCATAATCATAATCTCAATCGTGAGGAGGATCTTATTAAGTAATGTCTAAATTACGATAAAAAGGCAAAGAAGTGCAAATAATAATGAATTAATTAAACGTTTTTGCGTTTTTATATTGAAAATTTAATGAAAATCGGAAAACTACTGAACGAAGAAAGAGGAGGTACCTTGAGTTCTGTTAAAATAAGAGAGGAGCTAAATGCTAGCTCCTCTCATGTTCTAAAATAATCCGATTTGGCCACCGTCATCGGTTTGTATATCATCTGGATTGGTAATTTCCAATGTAATGGAATCCGATTCGGATGTTTCTTTTTCCGGTTCGCTGATAGGAGGTGCAGTTAGGTCAATCTCTTCTTTCAGGCTAGTTACTTTTTGTACGTTATGGAAAGAAAGCCTATTGCCCTGTGCCTTGATTTTCTTGACATCAATTAGTTCATTCAAAGATTGTTCTATGGTTTCCGCTAATTGAGATTTTCCTTTCAGTTGGTCAATTCTGACCACTGGATCTGGATTGTTCGTCAATAGAATCAATTTTGAACCTGGTTCTTCATTGATGAACGAAATTCGTTTACCGATCTGTATATCGTCAAAGACAAAACGTTTGACATAGTATGCTTGTGATTTTCCGTCCTGATGTACAGCTGTGTATACATGGTCTGGAAAATGTTTTTCTATACGGATCATTTTTTCATCAAAATGATTGTTAAGGTCGAAGTTTGATAACTCAAAAGATCCGTCCTGGAAGACCTGTAGGATTTTGTCGTCTCCATCAAATTCACCCAAGAATTTACCTCTTTCCTCTGCATTTAGTCGCTTCAATACGTCGTCGTACCATATCTTGCGGCCTGCTAGGGTAGATACGCCAGCATTTTTAAAGGTGATTTTCTTAACAGGATATTTCGAAACGATATTCCCCATAGATGCTCTACCTTTAATCGCGATTTCTGCAAAATCCTGGTCGAAAGCTAATTTTCGTAATTTGGTGTGTGGTTTGAGTTGGATGTGTACCACCTCAGCTTCTCCATTCGGGTTGGCTGTAAAATACAGAACCTTCGATCCCTTTGTACCCTTGCTGATGTCGTAATCTTTGTCCCTAGTAACCGCTGTTACCGCGAAACGCTTAATATAGGTGGTGCCATTTGGCCCGTCTTTATATATAGCATTGTAAATGGTGCGATCATCTCCTTTTTTGAATACTGCGACATGGATGATGTCTTTTCCGACAAATACCTTATCCTGTACTTTAACCACGCTGTATTTGCCGTCTTCGCGGAACACGATGATGTCATCTATATCCGAACAGTCAGATACGAACTCATCCTTTTTCATGCCTGTTCCAATGAATCCTTCTTCACGGTTTACGTAGAGTTTGGCATTAGCTAAGGCTACCTGCGAGGCTTCTACTTTGTCAAATACACGGAGTTCGGTTTTTCGTTCACGTCCTTTAGCGTATTTGGTGTGTAATCTCTCAAACCAGCTAATGGTAAATTCGGTAAGCTGACGTAGGTTTTTCTTGACTTCTTTGATCTCGTCTTCCAATGCTTTCATTTGCTCATCAGCTTTTTTGACGTCAAAGCGGGTGATACTACTCATTGGTTTATCGATCAGCTTTTTATAGTCTTCTGCTGTAATTTCGCGGTAGAATTGCTCAAAGAAAGGCGTGAAAAGCCTGGTCAATACTTGTACGACGGTGTCAAAATCTCCCGAGTTTTCGTAGTCCGGGTGTTTGTACATCCCTTCTTGGATAAAGATCTTGAGTAGGTTGCTGAAGAAAATTTTCTCTTGAAGCTCCCGTAAACGGATTTCCAACTCCTGTTTGAGCAGGTCTTTGGTCTGCTGCGTGTTTTCAATCAAGATGTCATTCACACTCATAAAGTGTGGTTTATTGTCTTTGATTACACAGGTGTTGGGAGATATTGAGGATTCACAAGATGTAAATGCATAAAGAGCATCAATGGTTACATCGGGCGATATACCAGGGGCAAGGTGGATAATGATTTCCACCTCTTTTGCGGTGTTATCCTCAATCTTCTTAATTTTTATTTTGCCTTTATCGTTGGCAGATACAATGCTCTCAATTAGTCCACCTGTAGTAGTCCCATAGGGTATCTCTGTGATGGCAAGCGTTTTTTTGTCCCGTTCTTCAATCTTTGCCCTGACCCTGATTTTTCCGCCACGTTGTCCTTCATTATAGTTCGATACGTCAGCGAGTCCTCCTGTTGGGAAGTCAGGATAAATATTGGGTCTTTCTCCTTTCAATACCTGGATAGATCCTGCAATAAGCTCGATAAAGTTATGGGGCATAATTTTCGTCGCTAGACCTACGGCGATCCCCTCAGCTCCCTGCGCAAGTAATAGTGGAAACTTGACGGGAAGGGTGAGCGGTTCCTTATTGCGACCGTCATAGCTCAATTGCCATTCTGTGGTATCTGGGTTGAATACGACTTCGTTTGCAAATTTGGAAAGCCTTGCTTCGATATAACGAGGGGCAGCTGCAGAGTCTCCGGTTACAGGGTCTCCCCAGTTACCCTGACATTCGATCAAAAGGTCTTTTTGACCAATCTGTACCATGGCATCACCAATAGAAGCATCTCCATGTGGGTGATACTTCATGGTATTTCCGACGACATTGGCGGCCTTATTAAAGCGGCCGTCATCCATCTCTTTTAAAGAGTGAAGGATACGACGCTGCACGGGTTTGAAACCATCATTGATATGAGGCACTGCCCGATCTAATATAACATAGGATGCATAGTCCAAGAACCAGTTTTCATAAAGCCCTGATAGGGGTATGGTGTTGCTGGTCTGTTCAGATTCCTGTTGTTGGTTGTTCTCTAAATTATTGTCCTCAGAACCGTTTATTTCATCAATCATTTATGTTACTTTAATTATGCTAAGGGTAATGTAAGGGCTGTTTCTCGCAGGGTAAAATTACAAAATTCTTTGTAATTTTAGGTATCTGAAATTTGTAATAGGGGTTTGGTAGGTCTCATTTCATTTTAACCTTCCTGGTATAAAAGTCAGTATTGGGACATAAATATGACGAATAGGTCTTTTGAATGTTATTTGTGAACATTAATTTTGTGTTAACCTTTTTGGAGATTATTGTTAGAGCAGAAATTGAACCAATCGATTTATGGCAAAGAAAAATTACGTTTCAAATTCAACGGAATCGACGCGAATGTTTAAGAATGATTTTTTGGAATCATTGACAAAGGTACATTTTACCGTTCCTTTAATTTTTTGGATTCCGGTTATTATTTATTTTATACGCAAGTCCTATGTGGTGGGGGGGATGTCAGTGGGTAGTATTGTCTTGTATTTTTTATTTGGTTTGGCTTTTTGGACGTTTGCTGAATACATCTTACACCGTTGGGTGTTTCATTTTGAACCAAAGAGTAAATTTGGACAGCGCATACATTTTATCTTCCACGGAGTACACCACGATTATCCGAAGGATCGTTTGCGCTTAGTAATGCCGCTTTCTGCGAGCATCCCTATGGCTACGATTATTTACTTTATTTTTTATGTTTTCTTTCCTGAATTTACTTTAGCGTCTTTCTTTGCTGGCTTTTTATTTGGGTATTTGATTTATGATGAGTGCCATTATGCAATGCACCACGCCAACTTTAAATCAGGGCTTTTCAAGAAAATCAAAGATCACCATATGCTGCACCATTACTCGGATCCTGAAAAAGGATTTGGCGTTAGCTCAGCAATATGGGATAAGGTCTTTAATTCCGGCTTCCCTAAGAAAGAAAGCAAAAAGAAATAGATAAACTCTGTATTACAATTTATTAGACAAGCTGTCTTGCTGCAATGACGCATCGTAAGCAGCTTTGTCTTCTTCATCCATTTCCGTATCTAGATCATCTTCTTTATAGCGCCCCAGCTTGATCTTGAAGTTGTCGGAAGTACCATTGATTCGCATCGGTATACCTAATATTCCGAGTGGGGGAAGTCCTAATCTAAACCCGATATTCATTCGTCCGTCTAAAGTGACCTGTCCTTCAAAGCGTGGTCTGAAACCAGCCATCTTCATTTTGGTACGCGGGATGGTCATAACATTATTTTTGATGGAGCTATGGATGTTGACTTTTTTGAGATCGGCATCTAGAAAACCCTCTTTGGAAGTTGCTTGACTGATACCGTTGAGCAAGTTGAAGTTTTTGAATCGGATCTGGTTCAAGCTTAATATCCCCTGTCCCTGTATCGATGGCATGATCGGGTTCATGTTGGCATCTAGTAATCCTGCGAGTTGGTAATCTAGGGAAATGATACCGTGTGCATCTTTTGCACTAGTAACCATCTGTTGGAACATTGGTATTTCGTGGTAGGCACGTTGTATATCGAAACTATCGGCTTTTACCTTAAAGTCAAATTTGGCTTTATAAGGGCTGATGGGCTGGTAGTTCATTTGCATGTCCGTAGTGAGTCCTGCGAGTTGGAATCCCGTGTTCTCGAGAGCGAGCTTACCGTCTTTCAGTTTTAAGTTTCCTCTGAATTTTTGAATTAAAAGCTGGTCATAGGTTACTTGGTCAGCTACGCCTACCACTTCTATGTCTAGATTTTTAGGTAGTAATATTACACCAGAGCTACTGGTCGATGCAGATGTGCTCGAGAGAGTACTGAATGCCATGAAGTCATCCAGATTTATTTTACGGCTGTGTATGTCAAAATTACCTTTTAGTACATCCGTGTCTAGGGTCAGGTAATTAATGATATTGTTGATATATCCTTTTACGCTCAATTCGTTGTTTGCATATTGGGCAACAAATTTGTCAAAATTTAGTTTTTCCTGTTTAAACGAGAATTTTCCACTTTTAATACGCACTGGTTGAGGGAGCAGCTCGGTATCTATTCTGATATTGCCAATATCAATATTCCCATCATTCTTGAGTCGGCTGTATCGTCCCTGTAGGGCGTCGCTTTGTAGGCCTGCGAGATCGAGATCCGTACGTATATAGCCATCGATATTTGTGCCTTCTAATGCAAAGATTTTGTAAATAGGACCAAGGTTTAGTTTTCCCTTCGATTTTACGGCATATTTGATGTTGTTAAAGTTTTGGAAATCCGCATTTAGAAAGAAGGGGTCGCCTGCAAGTTTGAAAGAAATTGGCAGTATTTTCACATTTAAATCACGCAAAGAACCTTTTTTACTATTGATATAGGTCTCTACCTGTATCTCCTCCAAAGGAACCGGATAATCTGTAGTCATGAAATAACCATTTTTCATGCTTATGGTCGCACTGGTTTCAGGGATTATGTTTTTTTTCAAATCCATAAATCCTTTGGAAATGATATTTACAAAGACATTCCCCGCGATTTCCACGTCCTGGATAGGATATATTTTCTTAATATCCGAAAGGTCGATGTCCGCCTGTACATTTGCGTCAAGATGGAGCTTTTGAAAATCTTTGATATCTGCGTGTCCTTTTATAAAGTTGTTTAAGGCAGCGATATCTATATCTTTTAGTGCAATTTTGGCATTTTTCAATTGATTGTCGGTACCTGATGCTTCAAGTACATATGCTATCTTTTCAATAGCCATTGGGTGGCTAGTCAGCTTGAAGTACCCGTTTTTCAATACATTTTTAATGTTGAATGTGGGAATAGAAGAAATATATACTTCTTTCTTATTGCGGAGACCGTAGGTCAGGGTGTCTGTAGCATAGGTGCCATCTATTGTGCCATTAAGGTCGAGCTGTCCTGCAAAAGTGAAGTCCGGCCACTGTACGGCTTGATAAAGGCTTCCTAGGTCCAATGAGCTATTTACTGTCGAGCGGATGTTCATGGGGTCTACACCAGCGATATGTCCTTCGGTTTTGAAGAAGCCGTTGGCTATCTTAAATTCAAATTGACGCAGGTCAATAGCTAGTGAGTCCATATTCATTTGCGGTAGGTCTACCCTGAATTTTGCATTCCATCCTGAAATCGGTGTTTTGGCGCCCTTGTATGCGAGATATCCGTCATTGATGATCAAGCCTAAGCTGAGATCTGGTATTTTATGTTCATCGGCTATATAGTCTCCGATTAGGTTCATAAATACTTCAGAAGTACCTTTTACCTGTGTCTCTTTTAGCCAGTCGGCGTAAGCTTTAGGAACTAGTGACAGCAATTCATTCAGCGTGCTCTCTTGGGACTTTAGCTTGAAGTCTAAGTGGTAACCATTGGACAGAAAAGCGAAAGAACCTTTGAAGCGTACGGGAAGTTTATTGATGCGGATGTCGTTTTTTTCAAATACAAAAGATAGGTCACCGGTATTTATCTGTGTAATAAGCTGAGCGTCGATACTTTTGTGCTCAATATATTTCTCGTTGTCAAACATGAAGGAAAATGCTTCGATTTTTGCATTAGTCTTCAAGTCAAAAATAGATGAAGTCAAATCTCCTTTTCCTTCGTAATCAATGTTCTTAGCTTCAATAAGCATCGGTAATGACGCATCTGAATAATGAAGGTCTACATTCTTCAGTTTTAATAATTTGAAGGCAATCTGTCCGTCGGAGGTGTCTTCTTCTTTGGCTTGCGTAGTTGTGTCTGCGCCTGTATATATGTTGTAGTTTGCAGCCCCTAGTGAGTCTACCAGTACATTGATCCGTCCATCTGTCAAAATCATTTTATCCAAAACGATCTTGTCCTTGAATAGCGATAGTAAATCTATTCCTATACTGATTTCTTTTACTGCCAGTAATGTGCTGTCCTGAAAAGGTGCAGATCCTTTCAATTGTACATCGTGTACAGAGGTTGTTAAGGATGGGAAATGGGTAAAGAAACTAACATTAACATCACGGTAATCTAGAGTACCATTGATTGTTTTATTAGCGATTTCTTTGAGGGTATTATTGATTTGATCTTTGAAAAAATACGGTAGGATAAGCATTGCTAATAATATTGTAGCAATTGATCCAGTCAGTATATAAGAAATTCTCTTAAGAACGATTATGTAACTCTTCTTCGGCACTTTGATTTTTATTTTAGTGCTGCAAAACTGCTAAAATTTAAGGAGAATAAAGGAGTGGGAAGGATAAATATTTCTGACTTTGAGGAGGTGGAAGAAATTTAAGGAACCATATAAAATATCTTTTGTCCTTGCCAGGACAGGGCCTTCATTTTTTGCTTGATCAAAAAACGAAGCAAAAAAATCAAGACTGTATAGCCTATGTTCATCACAGCACGTAAAGCAATAAAGGCGGTTTCCTAGGTCTCCCGGCTATTAGCCTACCCGAGACTGGAAATCCTTATCTATTGCAAGATGTACTGTTGTACTACTATAGCTTTACGGCCTTTGATTCCATACGCTACAAGGTCGATTGTTCTACTCTACACTGATTGTTCGCAATTACTTACATTTTGGAAAATGTCACCTTGGCGGGTTGCCAATTGTAGTAATGGTGATCCGTTGTGGGAAGCCGGCACAGTGACGAGTTTTTGTATACTTTTTGCGGAAAAAAGTATTGGCCAGTCACGGCCTGAGTGACAAAAGTAAACCTTCATTTAAAATTACACAGCGATCTAATCAAACACATATCGTCCACTCTGTACGGAATAGTGTAGTGCCTTTGAGTTTTTCTGGAATAGTGCGTATCCTTCTTGTAGGTTTTTCCAAAAAGCTAAAGTAGTTTCGTCTGTTTCGGATTTGAAATTTTCGATATTCTCGTTTGTCATTTCAAATGGGAAAATGTAAACTGGGATTTGCTGTTGACCGGATTCTTGTGCCAATAAGGCGTAAAGGTATATTTCTTTGATAAGCTCATCTGTCATAGGCAGACATCCGACCGTTTCACATTTTCCATGTATGAATATATCCGATCCGGTGTACCCAAGGCTTTTGTCCAGTTCGTTGGGGTAATTGAGACCCAAAGAGAGGTAGTATAAGCTTTGGGGATTAAAACGGTCTATATAGTAGAATCCCTCGGGGACTTGTTTGTCGCCTTCTGCTTTTTTGGGGCCTAATACGCCAGAACGCTTACATATTGCATAGGTCTGGAGCAGTGCATAGTAGTCGTCTGTGTGTGCTTTGGCATATAGCTCTAGTTTATCCGTGTTTTTATAGGCTACGAATAAGATATTCAAGTTATCTGGAGATAGATTTTTAGATGCCAACTTGGATTTTATCACGCTTTCCTTCTCCGCTTTCGCTACAGCTACTCGATCCTCTTGCGGTTGTTGTTTCTTTGGTTGGTTCTGGCAAGAAATTGTTATTAATAGAGTCATTAAGGCTAGAATAATCTTATACATATATGCTTTACTTTAGGTATGTGCTATTTCTTTGCGGATACGGCTTAGTGAGGTATCCGTTATGCCAAGATAGGTGGCGATATGTTTGAGAGGGGCCTGTTGTATGATCTGAGGTCTTTCCTGCATCAGTTGAAGATAACGTTTTGTAGCCGGTTCAGTAATCATCTCTGTGGCTCTTTTTTTGCTCAAATATAATTCGAATGCCATCCAGGCACGTCCCCATTCCCGCATTGCAGGGATTTGGTGGAAAAGCTCTTGAAAGTCATCAAACTTGACTTTCCATAGGGTGCAGTCGGTAAGGCATTGTATATATTCCTGTGTGGGGACGCGCTGAAAAATCGAGGCTACTTCGATAGCGATTTCTTTGTCTCCCTTGAAATCGATGGTAATTTCGTTGCCTTCGTAATCATATAGGAAAGATCGAGTGAGGCCACTTTCTATAATATAATACTCATTTGCAACTTGTCCTTTTTGTAACAACAATTCTCCTTTCGGACACTGTATTTTCTCATGTACATCACTGATGAGCGTAAAGTCCTTTGTTTCAAACAAGGGGTGTTGATATACATATTTTAATGTTTCCATTCCGCAGCTTAATTTGACCTAAGGTAAGGAAATGCATTAAAAAAAAATAATTCTATTAAAAGGGATCGTCAACTTCAAAAACAATATTTTGCTTTGTGTTGGGATGTATGAATTGAATATATCCGGCGTGAAGATGGAGGCGGTTGGCCCTTTTGCCGTAGAGGTCATCTCCCCATATCGGTGCATTAAGTCCTTGCTGATGGGCCGAATGCACACGGAGTTGATGCGTGCGTCCGGTAAGCGGGAAGTAATGGATCCGTGTTTTATCACCTTCAATAGCGACAACTTTATATTGGGTACGTGCATTTTTTCCATACTCATAGCACAGCATCTGACGAGGTCGATCTTCGAGGTCAACACGTAGAGGGAAATCTATAATACCTTCTTGACTGTTTACGATACCATCTAACAAGGCTGTATATCTTTTCTGTACAGTGTGTTTAATAAACTGATCTTGGATAAACTGATGGGCTTCTTTGGTCTTGGCAAGAATCAAAATGCCGGAAGTCGACATGTCTAGCCTGTGGATGATCAGAGGTCCCGTTATTTCTGGATTACGGGCGAGTATTCGTGTCTGTACTGAATCCTGAACGTGTATTCCCGGCACAGAAAGGAATTCTTCGGGTTTATTTACAACAATAATACATTCGTCTTCAAATAATATAGGTAGTTCTTTGTCGTTGGCCGGGTTCTCTAATAATGGATTAGGATCTACTGCGAGTCCTTGTAACATATGAGTCAGTATTGGTTCGCATTTTCCTTTACATGCGGGATAGAAATACTTATGTTTTCGGATTTCGGACGATGGTGATGCTCCCCACCAGAATTCGGCCATACAGATTGGCATTAGTTCATTTTGATAGGCATATTGCAATAGCTTTGGGGCTGCACATTCTCCTGCTCCTGCGGGAGGGAGGATCTGTAAAGCTTCTTCAAAGATGGTCAGTAGCGATTTTGTATGTCCATGTGCATCTAAAAAGACGTATTGGTCAAAAAGCTGTTGTTGAAGCCCTGCTGAAAGCTGTTTTCGTAGGTCCTTTTTTTTCGTAATCTGAAGACGGTGGCTTTGGAGTTCCTGTTCTACCAAACCTATATTTTCTTTCGTATTTTGTTTTAGGACATCGTACTCATGTTGGTCTCTATAACTCTGTTTGATGAGGTCCTGTTCCAAAGTGAAGTATTCTTCTTCAGATAAAAGTGATTTTTGCCTTTCTCGGCTCTCTTTACGTTGATTTTTGTTTTGCTTGTGCAAGCGACGCATAGTGCTGAGCGATTCCGCCGCTTCACGTTGGATATTATTCAGCCTTTCTTCCAATAAAGGAATGTCTGTTTGTGCCTCTAGGGCTTCAATCTCACGGTTGAGTTGATTGATTGTTGCTTCTTGTTGTAAAAAGAAGCTCCCTGGGGCGAGCATATCAAATAGGGGCGGTACTAGGTGCCTGTGTATATTGGTCCCAGCGAGTTTGCCAGAACATGCAGCTAGATATCCTAATATGCCCTGTTTATTTTCAACCACTAGTACGCCAAACATTTTTCCGATAGGACTTCCTTCTTGTTCTTCAGAAAGACCAAAGTTGTGCTGGAAGTCTTGCTGTTCGAGTAGATACTGCTGGAGTTCTTGAGCGGCGTGTAGACTGAGGGGATGTGGATCATAACAAAAAGGAAAAGTGAATCTGTCTGGTTTTTCCAATTTACTGATGTCTTGTTTGAAGCGGTGGAAAAATGGAATGGACTCGTTCATTTTGCTATTCTGATATTATAGAGTGCAAAAGTAGGAAGAAGTGGTGGGGTTATCAATTAACTGACTTAAATATTACATAGCTGAAGCCTTAATCCGGGTAAAAAAGAGTAACTTGTATTACTTCAAAAACGATAGACATATGATGGATAAACGACGGTTGGGAAGCTCTTCCCTAGATATAGTTCCTTTAATTTTCGGTGGGAACGTATTTGGCTGGACATTAGATCAACACGCTTCTTTTGATATTTTAGATGCTTTTATAGATTTAGGTTTTAATGCAATTGATACGGCTAATAATTATTCGCACTGGGTGCCAGGGAATAAGGGAGGAGAATCGGAAACAATTATTGGTAACTGGCTGCAGGAACGCGGATTGAGAGATCAAGTGGTGTTGATGACCAAAGTCGGTGGGAGATTTGGGTACGATAGTAAGCCAAATGTAAAAGGTACTTATATAAAACAGGAGGTTGAAAATTCATTGAGGCGTTTACGCACGGATTATATCGATCTTTATCAGACGCACTATGATGACGAAGTGACTACTGTGGAGGAGACATTGCGGGCCTATGAGGATTTGATACAAGAGGGGAAAATCCGTTTTATTGGAGCTTCTAATATATCGCCCGAGCGGCTTGTAGAAAGCTTGGATACTTCGGCCGAAAAGGGACTTCCTTCCTATGTATCGCTTCAGCCGGAATATAATCTTTATGACCGGGCTAAATTTGAGAATTTATATGAAAAGATAAGTTTTGAAAAACAAATTGCGGTTATCCCGTATTATTCATTAGCAAGTGGGTTCCTAACTGGTAAATATAGTACGGAGGCTGATTTCGGTCAGTCCGCAAGAGGGGCGGGTATCCAGGACAAATATTGGAATGATCGTGGGCGACGCATTGTAGCTGCGTTGAACGAAGTGGCTCATGCCTATTCGGTATCAGCTTCGGCTGTCGCTTTAGCTTGGTTGCTGGCACAAAGAACGGTTACTGCACCGATAGCCAGTGCTACAAAGAGTCAGCACATGAATGCTTTTGTAGAAGCAGTCAATCTACGGTTGGATGCAGCTAGCTTGGCTAAGTTAGAGCTGGCCAGTAGCTAGGAGGTATGAAGTGAGCAGGCGATAATCATTAACAATTGAACGTTAACAATTAAATACAATTATATGAAATATCCACGATTACAAAACATAAACACAATGAAGATAATCTGGATATTCCATCCCGACAAGTCGGGACAAGTTAATGACAACTGAAAATCAAATTATATACATATGAAAGCAAATATTGGAATTAAAGAAAAAGATACGGCAGCTGTTGCTGCGTTATTGAACAAATTATTGGCTGACGAAAATGTGTTGTACATTAAAGTGCGTAATGCACATTGGAATATTGAAGGAGCAGATTTTCACGCACAGCATTTGTTTTTAGAGGGAATATATGATGAGCTGGAAGAGCTGATTGATGAGGTGGCAGAGCGTGTACGTGCTATCGGACACTATGCTGTAGGTACGATGAAACAATTCTTAGAGCTTACACAGCTTACGGAAATGAAATATGGTAAGAATGATAGCCAAGGCTATATCAAAGAATTGTTAGGGGATTTTGAAAGTCTCATTATTACTCTTCGAGAATATATAGAGATTGCAGATAAACATGGAGATGCCGGAACAGAAGATTTCTTGGTGGGTATACTTGCAAAACATGAAAAAACAGCGTGGATGCTTAGAGCGCATGTAAAATAGCTAAAAAACAAAAGGCTTTCGTTTCCGAAAGCCTTTTGTTTTTGGGCAATTAACTTTTTGTATTACCTATTGCGCGAATGCAAAGCATTTTGCATAAGTTTGTACTTTGTTAACATCATTAACATCTAAGTATTAAATATGATTATTCAACCACGTGTAAGAGGTTTTATCTGTTTGACTTCACACCCTGAAGGGACAGCACAGAATGTGAAAAACCAAATTGAATATGTAAAGTCAAAAGGTAAGATTGATAACGGTCCTAAAAAAGTATTGGTAATTGGAGCATCTACAGGCTTTGGCTTGGCTTCACGTATTACTGCAGCTTTTGGTTCGGATGCTGCTACTGTCGGTGTCTTTTTTGAAAAGCCAGCTGCTGAGGGCAAACCAGGAACTGCCGGATGGTATAATACCGCTGCATTTGAAAAAGAAGCACAGGCAGCAGGTTTGTACGCTAAAAGTATCAATGGTGATGCATTTTCTGACGATATTAAAAAACAGACTATCGAGTTGATCAAGAAAGATCTAGGTCAAGTGGACTTAGTCGTTTATTCGTTGGCATCTCCAAGACGTACACATCCTAAGACAGGTGTGGCTCACGCTTCGGTTTTAAAACCTATTGCAAATCCATTTACGAATAAAACAGTAGACTTCCATGCAGGAGTTGTTTCTGATATTTCTATCCAACCGGTAGAAAACGAAGAGGATATCGCTAATACTATCGCGGTAATGGGAGGAGAGGATTGGAAATTCTGGATGGAAGATTTAAAAGCTGCAGGTGTATTGGCAGACGGTGTAAAAACTGTTGCTTACTCGTATATTGGCCCTGAGCTTACTTACCCTATTTATAGAAATGGTACCATCGGTAAGGCAAAAGATGATTTGGAAGGTACAGTACCTGTAATCAACGATTTGTTGAAAGACCTTAACGGTATTTCTTATGTGTCGGTCAATAAAGCTTTGGTGACACAGTCTAGTTCTGCGATTCCTGTAGTTCCTTTGTATATTTCATTACTTTACAAAGTAATGAAGGCTAAAGGTATTCACGAAGGTACAATTGAGCAGATGCAACGCTTGTTTGCAGAACGTCTTTACAGTACAGATGGAAAGCTAGAGTTGGATGAAAAAGGACGTATCCGTGTCGACGACTGGGAAATGCGTGCTGATGTACAAGCGGAAGTTGCTAAACTTTGGGATGAGGCTACGACTGAAAACTTAGAAGAGATCTCGGATATTAAAGGTTACCGCGACGAGTTCTTTAACCTTTTTGGTTTCAACTTCCCTGAAGTGAACTATGAAGCTGATACGAATGAGGTTGTTGCTGTTCCGAGTATAGAAGGCTAGTTTATCGTTTCGTATGATATTAAAAAGCCATCCTGAAGTCAATTCGGGATGGCTTTTTAGTTGTCTTTATATTTTTGCTTTTCGATCTGCAAAAAATCTGGATATCTCTTCCAGTGTGAATGCATTGAGACATTTTTCTTTTGTCAATCCGCCTTTACGCGCTACATGGATTCCATAGTGCATATCCAGGAGGCCTTCTGTGCGGTGTGCATCTGGATTTATTGACAGTAGTACGCCTTTTTCCAAAGCGTAGCGGTGCCAACGCCAGTCCAGATCGAGACGCAGCGGGTTGGCATTGATTTCGATTACAACACCGTTTGCAGCACAGGCATCTATTACCTTTTTGAAGTCCAAAGGATATCCAGCCCTAGATAACAATAGGCGACCGGTGGGGTGCCCCAAGATAGTTGTATATGGATTTTCAATAGCTTTGATTAATCGAGCAGTAGCTTTTTCTTCATCCATCTTTAGGTTACTGTGTACTGAAGCGACTACGAAATCAAACTGCGCTAATATGTCGTCCGAATAGTCTAAAGAGCCATCGGATAGAATATCACTTTCTATCCCCTTAAAAATCTTAAATGGAGCTAGTTCTTGGTTTAGCTTGTCTACTTCTGTCCACTGTTGCTGTAGGCGTTCTTCCGTCAGACCATTGGCGTATACAGCGGTCTTGGAGTGATCACAGATGCCGAAATAGGAGAGGCCTAAAGCGTCTTTACAGTAGAGCGCCATTTCTTTTAAGCTATGTACACCATCCGAGTAAGTGGAGTGATTGTGTACAGTACCTTGTAAGTCTTCAAACTCGATTAGCTTTGGTAGGTTATGTGCTTTTGCTAAGCTGACTTCGTCTAGTCCTTCACGTAATTCGGGAGTGATGTAATCGAACCCTAGGCTTTGATATATTTCCAGTTCTGTAGGTGCTGATGGAATTGTTGGGCTTGATGATTTTAGGAGCTCGAGGTGTGCTTCTGAGCCAGTATGTATCAGCCAATCCTGAGCAAAATTTTCTTTGCTTGTGGTGTAAACGACAAATGGGCAACTGTTTTCATCTTTGAACGATATGCTGTCCTCTTGGTCTTCGATCTTTAGCTCATTATTTAGTGCTATGATGGCAGCATTGAGGTTATTCCGTTGTGCGTCAGTAATTAATTCCACTTGTTCCAATACCTCACATTTTCTACGGAAATCTCCAGTAAATTCCACCTGATTGTGGGGGAGAGTAGCTCGTAATTGGGTCAAGACGGTATTTGCTGAGTTTTCAACTCGTGCATATAAGAACCATCCTTGATTAGCAAGCGAGAATTCGATTGCTTTTTTGATGTCTTCTTGAGTTTTTAATCCAAAACCTTTGGCTTCTATAAGTCGGTTTTCATTACAGGCATAATAGAGCTCTCCTACGGTTTCGATATCTAGATCGTTCCAGATAATCTGTACTTTTTTTGGTCCCAGTCCTTTTATTTTTAACATGTCTAGGATGCCTTCTGGTGTCTTTGCCAATAGCTCGTCGAGTTCAGGGAAGGTTCCTGTAGTGATTATCTGTATTACTTTTTCAGCAGTGCTTTTCCCGATTCCTGGCTGCTCACTGAGCTTTTCTAGACTCGCTTCTGCAGCTTGAAAAGGGAGCTTGTCTATTTTGAACGAAGCACTGGCTATAGCTTTGCTGCGGAAAGGGTTTTCGTTGTGTAATTCCATTAACTGTCCACAAAGCTTGAAGGTGCGTGCTATCGTTTTATTATCCATGTCTATATAAATTTTGAAGGTTGTCCAAAGTTAATAAAATCTTCAGCAGATTCCAGTCCTCGTGTGGGATTTGAGCATAGGAGACCTAGGAACTGCGCTTGCACCATGGCGTCACTGGAGCAACAAATAAGATACAGCCTTGATTTTTGTCAAACTTTTGATCAAGCAAAATTGCAAAGCAATCTCCGAAGGAAACTTTGTTGCCCAGCGCCGGCAAAGAGGCGCAAAAAACTTCCTTATCCTATATCTTACAAAAAATGGGCTATCTTTGAAATAGCCCATTTTCTTGTCTTATTTTACTTTTTCCTCTTTCTTTTCGTTGCTGATCGGTAGGGGTCTATTGTAACGATTTACGATCAATCGGATTCCTGAGTTTTTGGTTAAGAATTTAATCGACCAATTGACAAAGGTTACTACTTTGTTACGGAAACCGAAAATCGATACTAAGTGTACGAACATCCATGTTAACCAAGCGATAAAACCTTTCATGTGAAGTTTTCCCATATCGACAACTGCTCTGTTGCGACCTACGGTAGCCATTGAACCTTTGTCGAAGTATTTGAAATTCTCTTCGTTTGGTTTTCCGGAAAGGATATTCATAATATGCTGTGCCACATATTTACCTTGTTGCTGAGCGGCAGGCGCTACTCCAGGAAGACCTCGTGGAGTATCTTCTGTGATCATAGCTGAAACGTCACCAATAGCGTAGATACCGTCGAATCCTTCTACTTGACACTGGCCATTGGTGCGGATGCGGTTACCTCTTTCTATGTAATCCGCATGGATACCCTCAGGGAATTGCCCTTTCACACCAGCACCCCAGATTACTGTTTTAGTAGGAATACTTTCACCGTTGTTGAATGTGATGGTATTGCCATCGTAGCCGGTTACTTGTGTATTGAGCATGACCTTGACGCCAAGTTCTTTCAGGTAACGCTCTGCATCACGTGATGATTTTTCAGAAAGTGCACCTAAAATTTTGCCTGTTCCTTCTACCAAATATACTTTCATTTCGTTTTCTGAAAGCTCAGGGTAATCTTTTTTCAACATGTGAAGCTGGATTTCGGCGATAGCGCCAGAAAGCTCAACCCCTGTCGGTCCACCACCCACTACAACGAAGTTAAGGTAGCGCTCACGATCGGAAATATTTTTACGAAGAACAGCCTCTTCTAGATTTTGTAAGACATAGCTACGGATATTCAATGCCTCTTTGATGCTTTTCATCGGAAGTGAATATTTTTCAACTTCAGCATTGCCAAAGAAATTGGATGTCGCTCCTGTAGCGATGACTAGATAATCATAGTCGTATGTGCCTACTGAAGTGTGGACTTCTTTCTTTTCGTTATCGATGCGTAGTACTTCAGCCATCCGAAAGCGGAAATTTTGCTGTGACTTAAACATTTTACGAATAGGGAAGGAGATTGCATCTTCAGCCAATGTACCAGTAGCCACCTGATACATCAAGGGCTGAAAAGTATGGAAATTGTTTCGATCGATCAATACGACTTCTACCTCTTTGTCCTTAAGCTTGCGCGCAACTTCCACACCTCCAAAGCCTCCACCAATAATGATTACTCGAGGGAAAGAACGTTCTGTACGATTCAACAACATATATCGTTAGTTTTATTGTTTTAAATTTTAATGCAAATATCTTAAAAAAATATAATATTTCAATAGTAAAATTTTATTGATGCCGTCTGTTTTTTGCGATTAAAACACTGTTGTCTACTGTGTGAAGGCCTTTCTAGTTGTTTAGACAATGTTGTCTTAGTGTTTTTTGTACACTATTTATTGTAGCGCTCCTCTTAACTTAATCGATAGTCCATTGTTGCTGTCTGTCAAATGAATTTGACAGGCTAATCTACTA
This sequence comes from Sphingobacterium yanglingense, assembly GCA_040395455.1. GTDB lineage: Bacteria > Bacteroidota > Bacteroidia > Sphingobacteriales > Sphingobacteriaceae > Sphingobacterium > Sphingobacterium yanglingense_A. The sequence goes on from JBEBQJ010000002.1 coordinate 57,039, forward strand.
TTGTCATCTGCATCGGGTAGTGTATCTAGCATGTCAAGTTCCTGGTCTTCAGGTTCGGGTAAGTTTTCTCCGCCCGATTTGATTTCTACATGGCATGTTGCACATAAAGCCATTCCTCCACACGTAGCTAAGACTTCGTATTCGGATGCTTTTAGGATTTCCATCAGATTTAAGTTGACATCTGTGGGGACTTCAACAGTCGCTGTGCTACCGTCTCTGTCTTCTATTTCTATTTCAATGATATGGTCGTTCATTTTTTATGTTATATTGTTATCAAGTTATCTTGTTAACATGTTATCTAGTTTCTAGCCAATTTGATCAAACCTTGATAACCTGTTCACTTGATATCTTGTTCACCTTTTCCTAAAATGCATGCACTCCGTTGACGGTCGTATATTTAAAGCTCAATTTTTGATCAGGGTATACGTATTTAAAGGCCGATTGTACCATTAATGTCGCCTCGTGATAGCCACATAGTATCAGTTTTAATTTGCCAGGGTAAGTATTGATGTCACCGATTGCATAGATACGCTCGACATTGGTCGAGTAGTCAAATGTATTTACTTCAATGGCATTTTTGTCGATGTTCAGTCCCCAGTCTGCTATTGGTCCTAATTTTGGTGTCAGTCCATATAGCGGGATCAGATAATCGGCATCCAGTAAATATTCCTCTTTGCTTTTGTTGGCGACCTTTACTTGTGATAGGGAACCATTGCCGTGTACGCTGAGTAGGTTGTGCGAAAGTAAGAGATCTATTTTTCCTTTCTGTGCCAGGTCGTATACTTTGTCTGCCGAATCTGGTGCTCCGCGGAAGCTGTCACTACGGTGAACTAAAGTTACCTTTTTTGCGATATCACTTAAGAATATGGTCCAATCGAGGGCGGAGTCGCCACCTCCAGCGATAACGAGTGTCTTGTCACGATAGGTTTCCGGATTTTTGACCATGTAGTCAATTCCCTTCCGTTCGAATGTATCGACGCCTTCCAATTCGGGTTTCCTGGGTTCAAAACATCCTAAACCGCCAGCTATCGCTATGGCTTGGCAATGTACCTGCGTATTATCAGACGTGATGACTATATAAGATCCGTCCTCTTGTTTTTCTACTTTCTCTACGCGCTCGCCTAATGTAAATGTAGGTGCGAACGGCTTTATCTGTTCCATCTGATTGTCTATCAGCTCTTGGGCTTTTACTATTGGGTATCCAGGTATATCGTAGATGGGTTTGTGGGGATATATCTCAGAGAGCTGTCCACCGACCTGTGGTAGTACGTCGATCAAGTGGCAGCGCATTTTCAACAAACCGGCTTCAAATACTGCGAATAGTCCAACAGGACCGGCACCTATAATGCAAATATCTGTTTGTATCATGATACTATTTTTGGGTTAAGTTATCGTATATGGTGTTTAATATCCTTGTGAAATGGGCAAAGTCTTCTTCGTTTAGATTTTTCCATGCCTGCATACGGAAATCGGCAACTTTGGGAGCGATTTCCTGTATTTTGTCTTCTCCTTTTTTTGTGATGTGTAGGCGTAAAGACCTGCGATCGGAGGGGTGACTGATTCGTTCAGTAAATTCCTTTTTTATCAATAGATCAATGATTCTTGTTAAGGTAGGCTGATCTTTGCCACATAGTTCCGCCATTTCCTTGTTGCTTAGGGATGGGTTTTCGTATATCGTACGGAGAACTATCCATTGATCTACGGTAAGGTCAAACTGTTGTTCGGCAAAAGCGGTCTGCGCGTACTGTTTCACCTTTCTCGCGGTTCTGTCGAGAATAAAAGAGTATTGATTGTAACTTTCGTTTAGCATAACAATAATTAGTGTGACAAATATAATTATTGCTTTTCATAATTTAAAGAAAGTTGGTCATATGTAAGTAATAGTGGATTTATATATTAGAGATTATAAGCTGCTATGATACCAACTGGGTTTAAATCCTCTGAATTTAATAAGAACGTGAAGCTTCCGTTTTTGGTGATGTAAAGAATCGAAAGGGAGACTACTATACTGTCGTGATGCTTGTCCTGTCGCTCGAAGATGAGTGTCTGGGGATCTGTTCCTTCCCCGTTTGGACTGTATATTGGAAATTCCATTTCGTGGCTACCTATTGTTTGAAAGTTTTTGAATCTAAAATTAAAACCAGCTACTTCGATTTTTAAGATAACGTGGCTACAGTTTTTTGGGATGAAAAAATTGCGTTGCGCGTTAATAGAAGGAAGGGTTATAGAGGTTGTGCCATTGGTCTCGAAAGATACCTTTGGATCAAAGTATAGGTAGTCATAGAGGTGGGACTTTTCATTGAACTGAAAGTCTACTAACCTTTGGATATTTCCTCTTTGGACGTGAAGCATTCCTTGGTTTTGTTTTCCATGTCCCCGTAGTACACGTTGCATATGTTGCTGTAGCCTATTGTGCATTCCACTATCGTGCATATCCATATGAAGTGGTCTGAATGCTCTACGGATTAATGCGCCTGCCGAACTAGCGGTTCCAAAGTCGCGTGATGCGGCTTCTGTCCATCTCGTTTGTCGTATCTTGTCGGACGGCTTGGTCTGTACAACATTTTTGTTTCCAACTTTTCGATTGACCAGATTCCCAATCTGGCCTCTCAGATATCCATTCTCTATAATCGCCATAACCTAAAGATAGGTGTTTAAATGATTGAAAAACAATATTTTGTATTTTTTAATAAATTGAAAAAGTCGAAGTACTGGGCATTATGAAATTTGAAATCGTTGGTACTTTACGATTATGAAATTGGTAATTGGATGTGGTGTTAAACTAGTGTAGATATACTAGAGATCTAGTGGAGAACCTATTGAGAAGGTGGCTGTGTACGGGGTACCTCCTACGTTATAGCAAATTGCAACCGACTTAGGCATGCTGTCAACTCGGAGAGAACACGGACTCAACACGCACAGAACCACTTTTGGAGGTGCATATGCTGTGCTTTATCAATGGATGGTTATCGGATAAAACTACCTTCGTGAATATTCGATGTTTTGTTGAATAGGGTGGTGGATATTGGATTTCGTTTAGCTTTTTATATATCCTCTCTTGGCATCAGCTAATTCTTTTTCTAACCGTATGATTTTTTCGGATTGAAGTTCTTTTGTCTCTTCTAGTAGTGCTAGTTGCTTTTGTAATAAGCCCATCATTGTATTTGGCTCCGGTTGATGAGAGGTTGTGTTTTCTTTCGCTACGTCTGGATGATGTGGTTTCAGCATATTACCTTTTCCTGTTACTAACCATTCTGCATTTAACTCTGGATAGCTTTCTAATATTTTGGATAAATTTATGTCTGATATTCCAGATTTCTGATGTGAACGGTCTACAAAACCTTTTGCTAAGCCCGTTTTTAATAAAAAATCTTTTGGCCTAATGTTTTGGTTTTCAATGAAATCTATAATTCTTTTTCTGGCTGTATCCAAAATATTTGATATTTATTTGTTTTTATCTAAAATATTGGTCTATCTTTGTTTTGTTGATAAAGACAGTTTAACACTAAACAAAACTAACAAAAAACGCGAGAACTACTATAGGTGTGTTGTCAATGTTTTGTACGCTAAAAAAGATGTTTTGTCCCTGTTTAAATCAACAAAAGATATCCAGTTATGAACTATCCCGGCAATAGGTGTGCGGGAGTAGGTGATAATACTAAAATAAACTAATTGATTATGGAACTAAACAGAAGCTTATTAATCGAACGATTGTCTTCAAAATTGGAGCTGCAGGGCGTTTTCTTGTATGACTACGGTGTTGGAGAGGAGGTCAGGGAACATTTGATGGTCGTGATAAACCCAGTAAAAGGTGTATCGCCTTCTACGATGGCGCCTATTGTCAAACTTTGCATGGCAGGCATGTCGGAAATTCCTTTTCATATCGTATTGGAAGGGGATTGGTTGAGCCAATTGAGAAAAGGTTCTTTGTATCACAGTTACGCCTCGTTGCCAAAACATCGTATTTACTATGCTCGATCCAAGGAAATCGATGGTTTATTGAATAAAAAAGTGGTTGCCTCACTTATGGAACTAAATCGCTCAGACTATGAGAAAGCTAAGCAATTTTCGGAGGAGTATTTAAGGGCTGCCGTAGGCTTTGCGCTAGAAGAACGTTTTGATCAAGCAGTGTATATGTTGCACCAGTCTGTGGAGGTGCGGATTCGTTCATTTTATACATTATTGGGAAGGCAACTGGGCAAGAACCATAATCTGGAAAATATTATAAGGAATGTAAGAGGGATTGTACCGGAGCTTTTATCGGTCTTCGCTTACCATATGGAGGATGTGGAGACGTATAGGTTGCTCGATATGGCCTACAGAGTCTGTGTCAAAGGAGACTCTTTGGAGGTCTCTGCCGAGCAATATGATTTTATTAGTACGCAGTGTATCTGTCTGGCGGAGATACTTGATGCGATGGTGGACCGTATGGTGACAGAGGTCGCGGCTTATCGCGCGCTGTTGCCTGCGGATAAGCCGGAGGAAGAGAAGAAGTCTGTTGTCAAAGTTGTGGAGCAGAAAGAGAAGTTGATTAAGTCGCAACGGGTGGTTTGTGAGGACTTTGAGGATTTTCCTTGGCCTCAGCGCTATAAAGACGATGCCAATGTGCTATTGGATGATATCTATTCCAAGCATAATCCGGAGCAAATTCTATTGGTTAATTATCGAACAGGAGGGTTGACGAAAGGGAATCCTTTTCAAGAAAAAGTGTCTAAACCCACGGAAGAGCTTGAGATACATTTGGTGGTGTTAATGAAGAACAGGGGGCCTTATCGTTATCGTGAAGTAAGGCGTGGCGTAGTTTGCGTGACCATGATTTTTTTAGAAGTGTCGTATGTCGTAAAACGCATGGAAGAGGGTGGTAGATTTGTTAATGCGGTATGGAAGAATGGGTGGTTGTTGCGGAAGAAATCAACGTTTGATACGGCATTGGTTCCTATTGAAATAGACTGGAAGTCGAAAGCTGATCGAATGGATACGCTAGTCTGTAACGCCGAGGCTTCTATGAAGAATCTGCTGAGTTTGATAAAGGGGGCTCCAGTTTTGATGGATGATACCTCGTTGCTTTTGATGCATCAGCTAATTGATATGTCGGTTAGGACTTATTTAAAATGTGTAGTAGGGTTTATTCCAGATGGTGTCCATCTACATACCTTAATGGATTGGTGTGCCGTCGCGGATACGCAGGTTATTGATTTCTTTTTTGACTGGAATGAAGTGGAAAAGAAGGTTCTTGTTCTGGCTATGGAGTCCCAACGAGTTTGTTGGATGGGAGTGGCGAAGGATTTTAGTTCAGAGTCTAAACAAGTTGTTCGAGATAGAGCAGAAAGATTGGTCGAGTTTTTTGTTAATCTGTGTAAGGGAGCTATTCAATCTATGCAATCCCGTGTCATAGAGCCGACGGCTGAGCCAATTGCCAATTAAAAACTAATACTAAATCATATGAAAGAAATCATAGAAACGGACGCTTTAGTAGTGTCCAAGGCCACTGCTTTGTCTAAGCGTAAGGCTTCTGAACCTTTTTTTGATTCCTTGGGACAACGAAGATATTATTTGACTAACCAAAACTATGAATTATGGAAAAGATAGAAGCAGATCGTAACAGCTATGCTGGTATGATGTACTCGTCCGATTTTGTGTATTGGTACACATATCTGAAGCGACGAATAGCTAAGGGATGGTCTACCGAAGAATTATCCTTCTTATTGGGAAAGGCCCCTTTTTACTACAATGATTTTGAGCTGGTGCATGTTGTCGGAAAGTTTTTGCAAAGTGAACGTATTATGTTGGATCGGATTTATCAAGATTCTACTGTCGAGTCTATTATGCCTGTCCGCGAGTCATACGAAACTAATGAGGAACGTTTAATCCGAGTCAATATCGAAGAAGGGGATTTCTACCGGGAATTTGAACTTATTGTTCCTTGGACTTTTACACCTGAGCAGCATTACAAGGAGGGAGGCGTCTGGAAGTCTAGAAAGTATATACTGCCCGAGTTAACTTTTAAAGAATGGTTATTGGACGAAAACTTGGAAATGGCCTCTGATGCGACTATCGATATTCGTCATAAATTGAATAGGCTTCTTGAGAAGGGAGAGCTAAAGGAAGGGAAATCGGCAATAGAGCTGTTTCGAGAAGTGGAATTTACAGGACGGCATAATCTTAAAATATATCCGAGGCACCTTAAAGACGGATTATATAACTTGATTAAAGCGGGAAAGGTGTATGTGCGAAATGTGATTGGGAGATATGTGTTTTTTGCAGTTTGAAGGTAAGAGAATATGGAAAATCAAATAGAACAATTTCGCGGCGGTAATTATACTATTACTTGTAAATCCCAATATATCAGTTTTTTTGTATTGCCTGATCATTAATCGAATTAGCAGAGGTTGGTCTGCTGAAGAATTATCTTTTTTGTTAGGGCAAGACGATGATTTTATAGGGAATCTGGAGCGTTTTATAACGTTTGATTATAGTGTTGAATTAACAGGACATCTGTTGCATATCATGCCAGATGCAGATTTAATGATGACTTCGGTGAGGGATGTTAACGAATTTAAATACAAGCATAGCATAAGTATTGAAGGCCAATTGATTAGGTACCGGATGGAGCAATATGTAAACGAATGGGAGAGTATAACGGTATTCGAGCTGCTGGAGGAGCAAGGAAGCTGGAGGGATCAATCTGCATCCAATTCTGTCAAAGAAGAGCTGAGTCAGGCCAAGGCAGTTTTAGAGATCTTTATAAAAGATGGTCTTTTTACTAAATATATCACTGCGTTGGAAATTTTTGATCTGCTGAGAACGCATGTCTGTAGTCACTTTCAACCGAAGCAATTAAAGGCTGAGCTGGATAAACTTTGGGGTAGGAAAGGAACATCTCCCCTTAAGCGAACGAAAAGACGGAGCTATGGTTATCGTTTTACCCTGCATAAATAATTCAATAAAATGGAAAATAGAATAAATAAAGACGTGTTGGAAGTGCCTATGGACTTTCGTATTGCCTGTGAGTCTTTTGGAATCCAAGTGGCGGACTTCTTGCAGTTAATGGTGAGTCAGTTTGCATTCGTGAATCTTTTTGGACAAGATGATTCAGAGTATAATTTGATCGTGAGAAGTTTTATGGAAGCGGAAGAGATACTTGAGCGGCAAGGAGGTTACAAAACCAATTATTCACTGGCTGATAAAGCAGATCAGGCCTTGCCGATCTTTAAACAGCTTTATAAGCTGGGCGCGAACCGTAATTATTCTTGGAATGCGAAGCGAAGCCGATCTAAGAAAATTGTGGATAAGCTATTTTTAATTACGGGGAAGGATATAAGGGCTCAGCCTAAGGTTTACCTAGATGAGGATACAGCTATAACGCTCAGCCGTGATTTCCGAATATGGAGTACAATTCATAACTGTCCAGTCATACCCGTATTGAATGCAATGATGCAAAGGGTGTCTTTGGCTGATTTGTACGCTGGACAGCATCTCGATGAAATCGAATATAATCCAACGTTAGGTATGTATCTCCGAATACAGCAAGGTTACGGTGATCTAGTTAACGCCGACCATTTAAATGGTTTAGGGTTTAAGGATTTTCTATGCGACCTACAAGAATTCGAAATGCGTTACTTTCTGTTTCATAGGTTGGCTGATAGAGTCGAAATGTATAGAGAACAATTTTTGGAAAATTATAATGAAATGAATAAAGCAAATATATTATGAAAGATTTAGAACAAATTACGGTCCCAAAACCTGTCTCACAGGTCTGTGATATTTTTGGTTTGACCGTAGAGCAATTAGTACAGCGGTTTTTAGATCATGTGGATTTGGGGGAGTATTTCTCCAATCCGTTTAGTCCTGATCGATGGGCAAATGTTTTTGTGTTGGAATGTGTACTGCAAAATATGGGGGAGGAAAAGTACTTAAAGAGGTATGCAAACTTTGTAGATCGTATTACCGAAGCTGTATTGTCCGGAGCAAAGGCAGATGCATTGGATAAAGTTTACGGCATCATCGACGAGTGGCACAAAGCCGTATTGGAAAACCGTATTCATGAAATTATGAAAGGTGATGGGGATGATAATAGTGAACCAATGGCCTAAGACTAGCTACTAAAAGGAGCTGGAACTTGTTGTTTTGCTCAAATAAAAAGCAATAATCGTGTTTAATTGCTTTTTATTTGAGCAATTTTTTATTAAAAATGCTTTTATTTGGAGCGATTACAAGTTATTTGAATAAACCAATCGTTTCTTAGCTAGTCTATCCTTACAAAGAACCTTATTGGTATGAAGAAACTTATAATTATTCTAGCATTGGTATTGTCATCTAGTCTGTTATTTGCGCAGCGGGGTACAGTGGATACCGATATTTTTGGTAATCTCCAGTTTAAATCTATGGATGGACAGTATAAGGCAAGTTTAGAGAAAAATATTTTTGATGATCTGGTGTTTACGGATAGCAGGAATAATAAGTTGCACTACGAAAAGAAATATCTCGATAAAATAGAACCTGGCTTGAGAGGTGATAAGGAAGCACAGGCCCGTATGTTGAGAAGGTTGGTACGGGAAAATAATAGACATTCGGGATATACGGCCACTTTTAAGGTCGATATCTTTGATAAAACAATTATTGAGGACAATAAAGGGTATAAATTAGAAGAGGGGAAGGATATATTTGGTAATACCAATATTAAAGAACAGGTGAATGGCTCTAGGTCGGAACTTAAGAGAACTCTACGTGGGGGATTGGAGTATACAGAGGGGAAGAACACAGCCTCGCTTGAAAAGGATATCTTTGACCGATGGCTATATAAAGATAGTTTCGGCAATGAGATACAATTTGGTAAAGAGACTTGGAAGCGTGTTTTGGAACAATATGGTACTGATGAAAAGTTCTTTTGGGAATTGCTTGATCGCTGGTTTTACTGAAATAAAGGAATACTAAGTGAACAGCTATTAGCTGATTTGTTATATTAAAAGGGCTTTGTTAACTTTGATTAATAAGATAATAGATAAAGTTATGGCGACAGTTATTGAAAATGAAATGCTTAGCTACTTTACTCAATTGGATGAGTCAGAGAAGAGATCTGTTGTGGAATTGCTTAAAACCTTTCTCAAATCGAGAAAAGAAGATAAGACTGTTACCGTAGAAGATTATAACCTGGACTTAATAGAGGGGGAGAAGGAGTTTGAACGAGGAGAGTATATAACTCATGAACAGCTGAAAAATGCTATTAAGTCGTGGTAGCGAAAAAAGTAAGTATTGTATGGACGAAAAGCGCACAATTGCAACTTAAGCGTATTTTTGAACATATAAGTCTAGATTCTGCTAAAAATGCTTTGAAGGTGGTTTCCGAAATTGTCGATAGTATAGAGAAAGCTACTGTTAATCCTGAAGCTTATACTTTAGATAAGTATAAAACTGATAATGACGGAACATTTAGGGCATTTGAAATATATAAATATCGTTTGTCTTATCGTTATTCGAAGGGAGTAATTCGTGTTTTAAGGGTGAGACACACTAAGATGAAGCCTAAGGCGATTTAAATAAGATTTATCACTAACAAAAAAGTCCGTCACGTTTTACGTGACGGACTTTTTTGTTTATCCATATATCCACTTGAACTTGTATTGCAGATCCGGTATTTTGATCCGGTCAGCTAGCCTTGTCAAGCGGTCCGGTAGTTTCATTAAATAATCTCTGGCCTTTTCGCCCTGTTCGTTTAATCCCGATACCTGGTCAATTTTCCATTCTGTGATAAGCTCTTTCAGAATGTCGACATAATCTAAAGCGGTATAGACATCCAGACGTTGTGCTGCATCTGAGAAATGTGCGAAAGCTCCACCTTGGGGACCTCCTGATTCTCTTAAGAAATGGGCAGGCATCACGATTTTCTTACGCATCATATCTTCAAAGGCCAACATAACTTCGCTTGGATCGACGGTCAATGCTTTTGAAATGAATGACATATAGGCCTTGGCATGCCTTGCTTCATCGGCAGCAATAACTCCACACATTTTGGCCAATAGTTTATCACCGCTCTTTTTGGATATACCAGCAACTCTACGATGCGAGACGTTGGTAGCCAGCTCTTGGAAAGAGGTGTATATAAAATTGCGGTAAGGATCGGCACCTGTACCAATATCAAAACCATCAGCGATTAGATATTGTGTGCTCATCTCAAATTCGCGCATGTTTATTCTACCGGAAAGGTAAAGGTATTTGTTAAGCAAGTCCCCGTGTCTGTTTTCTTCTGCTGTCCAGGCACGGACCCATTTCATCCAGCCTCCCTGTTCATTTTTCTCTACATCTTCGACCATGGTCAACCAAGATTCGTAGGTTGGAAGGGCCTCTTCGGTAATGGTGTCACCAATTAATACCGCTACTAGGTCATAAGGGAGTTCCTTTGCACTTTCCTGTAGGTCGCGGACTTCTTCAAAGAAGGTGCTGCGTGAGGCATCAGGCAGAAAATCTGCTGGTTGCCACATTTGCTCTACGGGCTTAAGATACTCACTCATCTCATTGAGCATGAAGGGTTCTAAGTAAGTCATTACTTCTTTCCGAGATCCTTCTGGTATATTTAAGGGTTGTTCTTGCATAATTAATACAAAATTAATTAAAATGCTTAGCATTCACGAATGTGGAGGAAAAAAGCTTGATTTAAATATTGTTGTGTAGATTTTTTTAAAGAACCATTTTTTGCGCCTCTATGCCGGCGCGGGGCATTAAACTTTTGCTTGATCAAAAGTTTAGCAAAAATCAAGACTGTGTAGCCTATGTTCAACCTAGCGAGTAAAGCTATCTTGGCGGTTTCCTAGGTCCCCATTGTGCTTGCCCATTCCATGGACTGGAACCCTTGTCTATTGCAAAATGTACAATAATGCTACGATAGCTTTACTGCCTTAGTTTCCATATGCTACAAGGTCGTTTTTTTCGGTTTGCGTTAGCTGTTCGCACTTCCTTTACAGTTTAGCAAATGTCACCTAGGCGGGTGCCAATTGCAGGAATGGAAAAACGTTGTGGCAAGCCGGCATGGTGACGCGCCTTTACCTCCTTTGGATAAGACAAAATTGCAAAGTAATCTCCGTAGGAAATGAGGAGCCGATCGCGGCTTGAGCGACAAAAGTAATGGTTCCTTACAAAATGACATACCTACCATAACCTTATTCTATACCGTAAAACCAAAAAGAATACATTGTCTTGATACTATTTGGTTATATATATAGTAACTTTGTACCTTAAAATTTACTTAGAAACGTCTTGAAAACATTTGATATCCATAAAGTACGTGCTGATTTTCCATTGTTGAAACGGGAGGTGAATGGTAAGCCTTTGGTTTATTTGGACAACGGTGCGACTACGCAGAAGCCACAATCGGTAATTGATGCTATTATCCATTATTATTCGGATATGAACTCTAATGTACATCGTGGTGTTCATTATTTGAGCCAAATATCTACGGATGCTTTTGAGGTCACCCGACGTAAGGTCAAAGACTTCATTAATGCCGAAGAAGAGGTAGAGGTGATTATCACAAAGGGTACGACGGATAGTATTAACCTTGTTGCCCAGTGTTACGGTAAGGCTTTTATTGGTGAAGGGGATGAAATCATCATTTCGGCTATGGAACACCATTCGAATATTGTGCCTTGGCAGATGTTGTGTGATGAGAAAGGCTGTGTGCTGAAGGTCATTCCTATGAATGAGCGTGGTATGCTGGATATGGATGCCTATGCGAAGTTGTTTTCCGACAGGACGAAGATTGTGTCTGTAACCTATGTTTCCAATGCACTAGGAACTATCAATCCCGTAGAGGAAATCATCGCTATAGCGCATCAGCATGATGTCCCTGTATTATTGGATGCAGCTCAAGCGGTACAGCATATCGCGGTTGATGTTCAGAAATTGGATGTTGATTTCTTGGTGTTCTCTGGACATAAGATGTATGCTCCTACAGGAGTAGGGGTGCTATATGGTAAAGCAAAATGGCTGAATGCGATGCCCCCTTACCAAGGTGGTGGAGATATGATCAAGGATGTTTCTTTTGAAAAAACAACTTACAATGAGTTGCCTTTCAAATTTGAGGCAGGAACACCGAATATTGAAGCTGGTATTTGTTTGTCTGCTGCCATTGATTACATTAATGAAATCGGTATTGATAATATAAAGGCCTATGAGGATGAGTTGTTGGCTTATGCTACGGAGAAATTGGAGGGAATGGAAGGGGTACGTATTATAGGTACGGCTGATAAGAAGTCGTCGGTACTATCTTTTGTGGTAGATGGTGTGCACCCTTATGATATTGGTGTTATCCTTGACAAACAGGGGATTGCAGTGCGGACAGGCCACCACTGTGCGCAACCGATTATGGATCAGTTTGGGATTCCGGGTACGGTGCGTGCGAGTCTGGCGATGTATAATACGAAGGAGGATGTTGATGCATTTGTTGCAGGGCTAGAACGGGCATTGAATATGTTGCGGTAAAAATGAAAAGATGACTATAAACGAAATACAAGACGAATTAATCGAAGACTTTGCATTTTATGGTGATTGGATGGAGAAATATGAGTATATCATCCAACTGGGCAAAGAGTTGCCACTAATTGACGAGGGGCACAAGCAGGAACAATATATTATTAAAGGTTGTCAATCTAAGGTATGGCTGTATCCCGAACTGAACGAGGGCAAGCTGTATTTTTCGGCTGATAGTGATGCAGTGATTACAAAGGGGTTAGTGAGCTTGATGGTCAAGGTGCTGTCCGGGCATAGTCCGAAAGAGATTTTGGATACGGATTTGTATTTTATTGATCAGATTGGCTTAAAGGAGCATTTGTCACCGACCCGTGCAAATGGGTTGCTGTCGATGGTCAAGCAAATGAAACTGTACGCTTTGGCGTTACAGAATAAATAGAAGATATTATAAAAAAGCCCTAGAAATATTCTAGGGCTTTTTTTATACTTTAATATGTTCTGCAGTAATAGTTTTTCCAAAAAATATGGTCGCTTTCTGTTCAAAATCTTCGGCACTGTCCGTTGTGTAAAAGGTCATGTGACTACCTTTGCTACAGCCACTCTCTACTTCTGGGTGTCTTTCTAAATAATTTTCCAGGCTTTTTGCTACAAGTTTGCCCTGTGATAAGATAGTTACGCCCTCTGGTACATATTGTTCAATAATAGGTAATAACAAGGGGTAGTGGGTACAGGCTAAGACGAGTGTATCGATATTCTCCGAAAGGGATAATACGGATTCGATGTCTTTCTGTATAAAATAATGTGCTCCCTCACTTTGGATTTCGTTGTTTTCCACTAAGGGAACCCAGAATGGGCAAGCATGTTGGAATACTTCTATCTCCGGATGGAACTTGTTGATTTCTATTTTATAGGAGTCTGACAATACGGTGCCTTGTGTAGCCAATATTCCTACTTTATTGCTCTTGGTATATTTATCTACGGCTTCTGTCGTAGGTCTAATGACGCCTAGTACCTTCTTTCCAGGAGGGAGGTCTCTTTGTTGGATAGAACGGAGAGCCTTCGCAGATGCGGTGTTACAAGCTAGTATAACAAGATTGCAGCCCTGTTCAAACAGTTTGAATACGCACTCCTTGGTGAATTCATAGACTGTCTCGAAGGAACGTGTGCCATAAGGTACACGGGCGTTGTCGCCAAGGTATATATAATCGTATTGGGGAAGGAGCCTCTGGATCTCCTTAAATACGGTCAAACCACCGTAACCTGAATCAAAAATGCCTATTGGACCACTCGTCATATGTTCTCTAAATAAAAAAGGAGATCTGTACTATTCTCTGTGTACAAATCTCCTTAAAAAAAGTTAATCTCTCATTATATTAAACCAATAAATGTGGCTTTTCTTTATAGGTTTTCCAAAGGAGTTCACCAAAGAGTGTATTGGCCCAAGCGAACCAATGACGGGTGAATTTTGTTGGGTCGTCTTTATGGAAGGATTCGTGCATAAAGCCGGTTCCGCCATGGGTAGACGCTAATGTCTTGATACAATTGCGTATCTCATTATCGTCTGTTGAAGTAAAAGCCCGCATAATTATAGCCATCGGCCAGATCATATCGCGACCGATATGTGGCCCTCCGACCCCCTCAGCAGCGGTGCCCTGGAAAAAGAAGGGATTGTTTTTCGATAGTATATAGTTTCTCGTCCGTTGATATACCTCATCCTTTACATCTACAGACTCCAGGTAAGGAAGAGCAAGAAGTGAAGGTACGTTGGCATCGTCCATCATCATATAGCTGCCAAATCCATCAACCTCGAATGCGTATACACGCCCATGTTGTGGGTGGTCGATAATACCATATTTCTGTACCGCTTGTTCTACCTCATTGGCTAAGCTTTCCATTTTTCCTGCCAGTTCGCTGTTGTTGATCTTTCTTAGAATTTCTGCAGATTGACGTAGGCTCTTTATGGCAAATAGATTGGATGGAATTAAAAATAAGAATACGGTACAGTCGTCGGAAGGGCGAAAGCTAGAACATATCAGTCCCACAGGATTGACAGGATATCCCCAGCCATCTACCTGTAAGGTGTCTGTACCGCGGGATGTGGTGCGTGAAAAGTTATAAGGACCTAGATTCTCTTTGCGTTGTTGTTCTACGAAGGTCTTGTAGGTGTTTTCCTGCGCTTTGACCCAATCAGCATCGAAAGGCGTGGTATCTCCTGTTTCCTTCCAGTAGCGATGTGCCAGTCGGATTGGATAGCATAGCGAATCAATTTCCCATTTGCGTTCGTGTATTCCGGGCTTCATCTGGGTATGGTCCGAAAACCATTCTCCCTTTTTGGTCGGGTCGTTGTAGAAGGCATTGGCGTAAGGATCGATATTGATACATTGCGATTGTTTATTGATTAAGCCTAAGATAAGGTCTTTGAGCTTGGGATCCTTTTTCATAAAAGGTATATAGGGCCAAACCTGTGCGCTACTGTCTCGAAGCCACATGGCATCAATATCACCAGTGATCACGTAGGTCAGCTTTTTATTTGCGGTAGATTCGTCGTATATCGTCGTGTCGAGTGTATTGGGAAAGCAGTTGTTGAATAGCCAACCCAATTCTGGATTTTTGACGTTCTTCTGAAATTCTTTTATCGCATTTTCAACAACAGTGCTGCTGAAATGTCTCTTGTCGGCAGTGACACGTACGGTAGGAAAAGTATTTGTTGCGTTTGCAAAAGAAAGCTTGCTGGCTAGGACGCCTGCTCCTAATACGGCGGTCTGTTGTAGAAATGTTCTGCGTTTCATATGTGTTTAAGTAGCTTTTTAACGGTCATTAACTTGTCCCGAGTTGTCGGGATGGAATACTCCTATGTGTTTTTATTTCTCAAAATAGGAGTATTTCATTATAATTTATGTTTTGTTTATGGCTCAATTTCTGATAGCAAGATGCGATTAATTATTTAGAATCACAATAGTAAAAACGTTTTAGCACACATTGGTGCTAGTGTAAAATAGATTTTTTCAATTGCACAATGTACAACAATGCTACGATAGGTTTACGGCCTCAGACTCCATATGCTACAAGGTCACCTCTATTCGGTTCCTATGAGCTACACTTCGTTTCGGTTTTTGTGTACCTTTTTTTGCAGAAAAAAAGTATTGGCCAGTCACAGCCTTAGTAATAAAAGTAAACCTTCCTTTGAAATTACCTGTTTTAATGTGTTTCAAAAAAAAAGTTACCTTTGCCAGGTGAGATGGGAATAGATTTTGATAGTAATAATAGAAATTTTAAAGAAATAAAATATGAATAGAAAGATTACCACTAGTTTATTAGTTGCACTTTTGTCTTCGATGGCAACGCTTACAGTACGAGCGCAAGTTAGTAATCAACCCTATTCATTTCAACAGACCCAAAAGTATAGTGATATCTTGTACAGCCCGGAGTTTCGTTTACATACGGCTTCTAAGCCCTTTTTATATAAAGGGAGGTTGTTGGAACGTAAGGATTCTCTAGAATCCGCAAATAGCACGGAATCCCAGAATTGGTTTATGCGTAAGTTGTTTAATGAGCATCTGGTGCAGGTCGAGAAGGAGGATCATACTTTTTATATGGATTTTTTGCCAGATTTTCAGATTGGTTCGGAATTGATGGGAGCGGATAAACGTACTACATGGCTGAATGGACGTGGTTTTCAGGCTGGCTTGACTATAGGAGATAAGTTGACCTTTTATACTAACTTTTTCGAGAATCAAGGGGTGTACCCACAATATATTGATGATTATGCGATAGCAAATGGTGTGATGCCTGGGCATGGTACCGTTAAAAATCAGTCGAAAAATGTAAAGGACTGGATGTATGCTACCGCTAGTGTGACGTACGATTTTAGTCCTTATTTTCAAACGACCTTGGCATATGATAAGAACCATATCGGGGATGGTTATCGCTCTATGTTACTGTCTGATTTTTCGGGTAACTATACGCACCTTAAGCTGAGAGGTACAATAGGTAATGTACAGTATACTTCGGTATGGGCTTATATGTTGGATCAAAAGAATCCAAGAATAGATCCAACAAACCCTGCTGCTAGAGTGGGGGATGGTATCAAATGGGGGGCTTTTCAATACTTGGATTATAATGCTACAAATAGATTGTCTGTGGGCTTTTTCCAAGCAATCACTTGGGCTAATGAGAACGAAGCTGGGCATCGTGGCTTTGATTTTAACTATATCAATCCTGTTATCTTCCTGAGACCAGTAGAGTCTAATAATTCATCTTCCCCAGATAAGATGTTCTTGGGTTTGAATACAAGATATAAAGTGTTGAACAATGTATCGGTATATGGACAGTTTTTACTTGGAGAGTTTACAGCGAAGGAGTTCTTTGCTAATAATGGGTATGCTCATAACAAGTGGGGGGCGCAGATTGGGGTAAGAGGGTTCGATGCCTTTGGGGTCAAGAATTTGAATTTCCTTGGGGAGTATAATTTGGCTCGCCCTTACACGTACCAACATTTTTCTTCGGCATCCAACTATAGTAATCATGGTGAGCCTTTGGCGCATCCAAGGGGAGCTAATTTCAGGGAGGTTGTAGGTATTGCTAACTATTCCTGGAAGCGTTTTGATTTTTCGCTGCAGGCTTTGTATAGCTTATATGGCACAGATCCTGCTGATGGGTCAAATATGGGGGGAGATATATTCCAACCTTATACTACCATACCGAATATGTATGGCAATAAAATCGGACAAGGGGTGAAGAACAATCTTTATTATGCCGATGCTAAGGCTGCTTATGTGTTGAATCCGAAATATAATCTACGTTTGGAATTGGGCTATACGCAACGGTATCGCACAATTGAAGATCAACCGACTCAGAAATCAGGAGTTATTTCTGTAGGTTTAAGATCTTCATTCCGTAGTTTTTATAACGATTTTTAATATATTTACTTCTTTACTGGCTCTGCGTATAAAGGGGCGCTAGAAGAAGTTGAACGTTGTTCTTAGTTTATGAAGAAAATATTGATAATGAACGGTCCTAACCTAAATCTTTTGGGTGTAAGAGAAAAGGGAATATATGGGGATCAGTCTTTTGATGTGTATTTTGATACATTGAAAGCAAAATATAGAAACTTGGACCTACATTACTTTCAGAGTAATTCGGAAGGTATTCTTATTGATAAGCTGCATGAAATAGGATTTGATTTTGATGGTGTGGTATTGAATGCTGGTGCCTACACGCACACTTCGGTGGCTATTGCTGATGCTATAGCAGCGATAAATACGCCTGTCGTCGAAGTACATATCTCTAATGTACATCAACGAGAGGCTTTTAGACATCACTCTTTTCTTTCGAAAAGCTGTAAAGGTGTTATACTGGGCTTTGGTCTGGATAGCTACCGCCTTGCTATAGAAAGCCTAGTTTAAGCTTCGGTTTTTGCCGGATGCGATGGTACTGCAAAGAGATGTAGTAACAAAGCAATACATGCACAACTGCACATAACAAGTAGCATAGGGGCTTCTGTTCCGTTGTGGAAAAAACTAACTATTCCGGATGATACGGCTCCTAGTCCCATTTGTAAACAGCCTAACAATGCAGATGCACTCCCTGCCGTACGCTTAAAGGGAGTAAGTGCCATCGCGGAAGTATTTGGGAAAATAAAACCTTGGCATAAGAGATAGCCGAAGACTAAACCAATGAGTACCTGTAGATTCAAAATGTGGGTCCATACACTGACTAGCATTGCTATCCCCACAAGGGCTTGACCAATATTTGCTACCCTGCTGATTTGCGACATGGTCCAGCGTTTCAAGAATTGACGGTTCAGCTGTGTCGCTAGGATAAGGGCTGACGCTACAAAAGCAAATACTAAACCATATTCTTTTTTGGAAAGTCCATAGAGTTCTTGTATTATAAAAGAAGAACCGGCGAGATAAGCGTATAGACCTGCAGCTGCTATGGAACCAATGAGGCAGTAGCTAATAAAGGTTCTATTTATAAAAACGCTCCAATATTGTTTGATTATTGCAGGCGGCAGTAATGAAAAATCGGGGTTACCTTTATAGCTTTCTGGAAGAAAGAAGATGGTACCGGTAATAATGAGCATTCCTAGTGTGGCTAGGGTGATAAAAATGTAATGCCAGTCCAGGTGCTCCATTAGGAATGCACCGGCTGATGGTGCTAATATGGGCGATATCGCTACAACGAGCATCAATAGACTAAAAGTACGTGCGGCTTCCCGTGGCTCGTAATAATCCTGTACCATAGCTCTGGAAGCAACCATCCCAGCACAGCTCCCTAAGGCTTGTAAGAATCGGAGTAGGATCAGGCTCTCTATATTTCTAGTGAATACACATAGCACAGAGGTCGCTATATAGATAAATAGGCCTATGATGAGGGGCTTTTTGCGTCCAAAGCGGTCTAAAAGCGGACCGTAGATGATCTGCCCTATGGCAATTCCTATGAAAAATGCGGTGAGAGATAGCTGGACTTTGTCAATAGATGTGTCAAAATCTTTGGAAATGGTCTCGAATGCAGGGAGGTACATGTCGATTGAGAAGGGGCCTATTGCGGATAATAGACCGAGGATCAGCAAGATTAATTTTTTGTTTTTATGCATGTTTATATTCAAAATAAAAGCCCCTTTTGGTAAGGGGCTTCGTGTTTATTTCTTTACAGTATTGTCTTTGGGTTTTCTAAATATGAAGTATAAACCGATAATTATTAACGGTATACTGAGTAGTTGTCCCATATTAAATAGCATTCCTGCTTCAAACTCTTCTTGATTTTCTTTGAAGAACTCCATAACGAAACGTATCGCAAATAATACGGCAAAAAATAGTCCGAATAGAAGTCCCGGTTTTGGGTTTTTATTCTTTTGGTACATAGACCACAGTATAAGGAATAAAATAACGTATCCTATAGCTTCGTACAACTGTGCCGGATGTCTAGGTATCATATTTAGTTCAGCAGGCCTAAGACCAGCGTTTTCGAATATGACGGCCCATGGTAAGCTAGGGTCTGCTGGTTTTCCAATGATCTCGGAATTGAAGAAATTGCCTAGACGTACAAAAGCACCTGCTATAGGGACAACCAGTACAAGGCGGTCTGCAATCCAAAGGAAGTCTGTTTTGGTCTTTTTGGCGTATAGATATAATGCGATAAGCGTACCGATGACGGCTCCATGGGAAGCTAGTCCTTGGAAGCCTGTAAAGTGCCATTCGCCTCTTGCATCAATCTGGAAGGGTAGGAACATCATCCAGGGTTTGGTGATATATTCGTCAAACTCATAGAATAGGCAATGGCCTACTCGAGCACCGATAAGAATTCCTAGAAATATATAGATACTCAGTTTATCCAAATCTTCTTGTGTTTTGTTTTCCCTTTTGAATACTTTGAGCATCAGTACGTAGGAAAGAGCGAAAGCTATTAGCCAACACAAGGAATAGTAACGGATTCCGAAAGAACCAATTTTGAATAATTCTTGGTCTATATTCCAATGAATAGCATTAAAGATAAAATCCATAGTGTAATTTTTTGCGAAGTAAACTTAGATAAAATGCTTGGCATTCGCCAATTGTTATTGTATAATTTTAGGATTAGCATAATTATTTTTATTTTGTGAGCAAACTAATTAGATATGGCAAAGAAGAGTAGTAAAGAAGTAGAACATCAATCCGTTGTTACAAAAGAGTCACTAACATTTTTTGAAAAATATATAAATAACCCTTCGCCTACGGGATTTGAGTGGGCTGGACAGCGTTTATGGTTAGATTATCTAAAGCCTTATGTGGATGAGACTTATATTGATAACTACGGGACGGCTGTTGGTATAATTAACCCGAAAGCGAAGTATAAGGTGGTCATCGAAGCGCATGCGGATGAGATATCTTGGTTTGTTAATTATATCACGAAAGATGGTCTGATTTATGTAATTCGTAATGGAGGGTCTGATCATCAGATTGCGCCTTCTAAGCGGGTAAATATCCATACGGATAAAGGGATTGTGAAAGCAGTATTTGGTTGGCCTGCAATCCACACGCGCTCGGGAGAGAAGGAGGAAGCTCCTACACTGAAGAATATTTTCCTAGATTGCGGATGTACATCGAAGGAAGAGGTGGAGGCCTTGGGCATACATGTGGGCTCTGTAGTGACTTATGAGGATGAGTTTATGGTGCTTAACGACCGCTATTACGTAGGAAGAGCATTGGATAACCGTGCTGGTGGTTTTATGATTGCCGAGGTAGCTCGTTTATTGAAAGAAAACAAGAAGAAGCTTCCTTTTGGTTTGTATATCGTCAATTCGGTACAGGAAGAAATCGGTTTGAGAGGTGCAGAGATGATCGCTGATTATATCAAGCCTAATGTGGCTATCGTGACTGATGTGACGCATGATACGCAGACACCAATGATTAATAAGATTACGCAAGGAGATTTGGCTTGTGGAAAAGGCCCTGTGGTGTCTTATGCTCCTGCAGTACAGATAAATCTAAATCGACTGCTTATCGAAGTTGCTGAGAAAAATGGAATACCTTTCCAACGTCAGGCTTCGTCGAGATATACAGGGACAGATACAGATGCTTTCGCGTATTCCAATGGCGGTGTACCATCGGCGCTGATATCGTTGCCACTCCGTTATATGCATACGACTGTGGAGATGATCCATAAGGAAGATGTGGATAATGTAATCCGTCTTATCTATGAGATGGTGTTGACTATTGAAGATGGTCAGGACTTTAGAAGTTTTACAAAATAGAGTTGTCGATAAAAAACATAAAATATGAATAATGATAATAATGCGCCAAATGGCGATAATAATGAGATAAGTATTGAATTGAGTGAAGAGGTAGCGGAGGGAATTTATTCTAATCTAGCTATAATCACACATTCAAATACGGAGTTTGTCCTAGATTTTGTCCGTATTATGCCGGGATTGCCTAAGGCAAAGGTTAAGTCTAGAATTATATTGACGCCGGAGCATGCTAAACGTTTATTAGGGGCATTGCAGGATAATGTGAATCGATTTGAAGGGCAGAATGGTTCGATCACGTCTAAGGATGTGCCGTTCCCGTTAAACTTTGGAGGGACTAAAGGGGAAGCTTAAAAGCTTTAATCTCGAAAGGCGTCTTGTTTGGCTATGTGTTTGAATGTAATTATAGCTAGACAAGACGCTTTTTTGTACAGAATGGTATCACTTTTGAATGGTATTTGAAAACTGTTAACTATAATACACAATAACATATGATGGATATTAAAGTAAGGTTGCTCTCGAAGGAAGATTATAAGGATCTTAAGAAGTCGATGTCGGAGGCTTATCAAGGAGTAGGTGAGGTATGGTCCCGTGAGAATATTGTGGATCTGGTGGATGTTTTCCCGGAAGGGCAACTCTGTGTGGAGGTGAATGGACGGGTGGTGGCTTGTGCGCTTTCTATTATCTTGGATTCGAAAAAGAGTAATATTTATGATAGTTATTACGAAATCATAGATGATGGGAAGTTCTCAAAACATGACTATGAAGGGGATACGCTGTATGGTATTGAGGTATTTGTGCATCCTGATTATAGGTCGTTGCGTCTTGGACGGCGTCTTTATGACTCCCGAAAGGAGTTGTGTGAGGAACTGAACTTGAAGAGTATTGTAGCTGGTGGACGTATTCCTAATTACTTTAATTATGCCAGTGAGATGAGCCCTAGGGTGTATATCGACCGGGTAAAACGTAAGGAGATATTTGATCCAACATTGACTTTCCAGTTGTCGAATGATTTTCACGTTAAGAAGATTCTTAAGAATTATCTGCCAGAGGATAGCGAGTCTATGGAATTTGCGACATTGCTGGAATGGAATAATATTTATTACGAACCGGATGCACGCTCTCATTCTGCTTCAAAACAGACGATAAGATTAGGCTTGATTCAATGGCAGATGCGCCTGTTCTCAGGTCTTGAAGAGTTTTATGACCAGGTGGAGTTTTTTGTTGATGCGGTTAGTGATTATGGTGCCGATTTTGCTTTATTCCCAGAGTTTTTCAATACTCCATTGATGCGGTATTATAACGATTTGCCGGAAAGGGAGGCTATGGAGAAGTTGGCAGGACAAACAAAGGAAATCGTGAATAAAATACGGCAGTTTGCGGTGTCGTATAACGTGAATATTATTGCAGGGTCTATGCCGCTCTATGAAAGGAACAAGCTCTATAATGTATCGTATTTATGCCATCGTAGTGGGCATATCGATTCGTTCCGCAAAGTCCATATCACGCCCAATGAATTCAAACACTATGGTATGGCAGGGGGGAATGAGGTGAAAGTATTTGATACGGACTGCGGCAAAGTGGGGCTCTTGATTTGTTATGATGTGGAGTTCCCAGAGTTAGGTAGAATATTGGCGGATCAAGGAATGCAGATTCTATTTGTTCCTTTTATGACGGATACTCAGAATGGTTATATGCGGGTTAGGCATTGTGCACAAGCTAGGGCTATCGAAAATGAGTGTTATGTGGCTATAGCGGGCTCTGTCGGTAACTTGCCAAGGGTGAATAATATGGATATACAATATTCGCAATCGGCAGTGTTTACGCCTTCTGATTTTGCTTTTCCTAATAATGCGGTCAAAGCGGAGGCGACTCCCAATACGGAGATGGTGTTGATTGCGGATGTGGACCTTTATGCGCTAAGGGACCTGCATGAATATGGTACGGTGAAGATTTTGAAAGACCGGAGAAAGGACCTCTATGAGGTTAATCTATTGAAATAAAATAAAAGGTCGGATTCAAAACCCGACCTTTTATTTTAGAGTAGAAATATATCCTCTTCAGCTAGTTTTTGTTTACGTTCGGGATCCCAGATGCTGACCTGTACCTCGCCGATATGGGCAAGTTTGAGCATAAACATGCATACGCGGGATTGGCCTATGCCACCTCCGATAGACTCTGGCAATTGATTGTTTAATAGCATCTGATGGAACGCTAATTCGCTACGCTCTGTGCAATGACGGATTTCGAGTTGCTTTATCAGGGCTTCTTTGTTGACTCTTATTCCCATAGACGAAAGTTCAAATGCGCTATTGAGAAGGGGATTCCATACCAAGATATCTCCATTTAATCCTTTGTAACCAGCTTCATTAGGAGTGCTCCAGTCATCGTAGTCTGCTGCGCGTCCATCATGAGAAAATCCGTTTGAAAGCTCTCCACCGATGCCATAAATGAAAACGGCACCGTGTTCTTTGGCGATTGCATTTTCTCTTTCTTTTGGTGTATAATCAGGATACTTGTTCAACAGTTCCTCCGAAGAGATGAATAAAATCTGTGGTGGAAGTATTGCTTTGGAATCAGGATATTGATGCTCGACTGCTTTTTCCGTTTCTACTAAAGCAGCATATATTTTTTTTACGGTCTCTTTCAAGTAACCCAAATTCCGATTTTCGCTAGGGATTGTTTTTTCCCAATCCCATTGGTCTACATATATCGAGTGTATAGGAGAATAGTCCTCGTCGGGACGTAAGGCGCGCATATCGGTGATAATCCCCTCTTCTGACTCGAGATCGAGTTCTTTTAGTCGTACTCTTTTCCATTTGGCAAGGGAATGCACGACGACAGCGCGTTCTTCATTCAATGATTTAATAGGAAAGGATACAGGACGTTCTATTCCATTTAAATCGTCGTTTATTCCTGTCCCATCCAAAACTATCAGGGGTGATGATATCGGTATTAGATTTAAAGCCTGCCTCAAATGAGTCGAAAAAGTTTCCTTTACAAAGGTGATAGCTTGTTCTCTTTTTAATAGGTTGCGTCCCATATATTATTACACTTTTTTACTTCCGTAGAAGCTTGTATCATCAATTTAGATATTAATATAGCAACATTGCTCCACAAATGTAATCAAAATGATAATTGTTTAAGGGTTTTTGTTGTAATATTTTTAAAGGAGATGCTTGGTAGCTCAGATAACTATTCGAAAGTGAATTGTTATCTATTGAAAATGGAGATTGTAAGGGGGAAAGGGGAATTGGGGAGTATAACAGGTAAAGCAATAATTACTACTTTACCTGTTGTTGGTCTGTTTTATCTTGGTGATTAGACTGAAAAGCTTTCGCCACAGGCACATGTGCGTGAGGCATTAGGATTATGGAATTCGAATCCTTTTCCTGTCAGTCCATCGGAGTAATCTAATTCTGTGCCAGCTAGATATAGATACGACTTGATATCTAAACAGATTTTTATTCCTTTGTCTTCGCAGAATTGGTCTCCTTTTTTCTCCTCGTTGTCAAAGTTTAAATGATAAGAGAGCCCCGAACAGCCTCCGCTAGTAACAGCTACTCGAACAAAATAGCTCTCATCATATTGTTCATCCTTTATGACTTGAAGGATACGCTCTTTGGCTTTGTCTGTAATTGTTACCATAGTGTTATTAATTAATCTCTTACAAATTTCGTAAAATATTTGCTAAACGCAAGTAAACCGGGTTAATGAACTGTCATATTATCCTAAAAGTCCATCTTTGTACATCTGCCATATTGGGGATTGTTTTCGGATGGTATTAATGGCTGTTTTAAGGCTCTCTACGGTACGGTCTATCTCTTGTTGTGTTGTGTGTTTGGATAAACTGAAACGAAGGCTACAAAAGGCCTCGTCGTCGGTGAGTCCCATAGCTTTGAGTACATGTGAAGGGTCTCTACTGCCTGATACGCAAGCAGAACCTGAAGATATAGCGATATCTGGCATCTTTGCCATGAGTTCATTGCCACGTACATGCTTAAACATGATATTGCTGGTGTTGCAGATACGCGGTGCTTCTTTTGCATTGATGGTACAGTCCTCAATCTCGGTCATTATACGGTGTTCAAAGTAATCCCGTAATTGTTCTATCGCAGAGAAATCTACTTCATTTGCCTGTAAGCACGCAGTACCCATCCCGACGATTGCGGGTACGTTGTAGGTGCCTCCACGAAGTGCTTGTTCCTGATTGCCCCCAGTGATAAGAGGCTCCACTTGAAGAGGTCTACTTTTTCGCCGGATGAATAGTGCTCCGATTCCTTTGGGGCCGTGGAATTTGTGAGCGCTAAAGCAGCAGAAGTCTATTTGAAGTGAGGTTAGGTCAAAGTTGTGCTTTCCGATAGATTGCGTACTATCGCAAAAGAAGGCTACATTTTCGTCTTGGCAAATACGTGCTATTTCAGGAATGGGATGTATCACGCCTGTCTCATTATTGACAGACATTAGCGCTACTAAGATAGTGTCTTTGCGTATGGTCGATTTTAGTTCTTCTAGATTAATAGCCCCATTTTTATCTACAGGAAGATAACTTAGCTGTGCACCTTTCTTTTCTAAGTATTCGCAGGTTGATAATGTGGCTTTATGTTCCGTTTGGCAGGTGATGATATGTTTGCCTTTGGAATGATAACGCTGGAATACACCTCGTAGTACTATATTTATGCTTTCTGTGGCTCCAGAGGTAAAGAATATTTCTTTGGGTTGGGCCTGTAGTGTCTCTGCAAGCGTGCGTCGGGCATCTTCAATGGCTTGATTAGCTCGTCGGCCCATCTTGTGTTGTAGGCTGGAGGCATTGGCATAATCTTCTTTGAGATAAGGAAGCATGCTGTCGAAAACCTTATCATCTAAGCGACTGGTCGCATTGTTGTCCAGATATATCATAAGGTTAAAGATATTCAAAATATGCAGTAGTGTTCCTATGTAATGCGGATATTTTATAGATTTGTATAAAGGACAAACTCGAATATAAAATATTTGCTTATGGAAAATGTTGAAACTAGAATTGAAAAACTGATTGACTTAATCGTATTGAAACTACCCACTATCGCTGCGGCTTTAATTGTTTTGGTAGTCGGTCGATATGCCATTAAATTCTTTTTACAGTTTTTAAATAGCCGCTTTGAAAAACGTGACGTAGATCGTTCGATCCGAAGTTTTGTGTCTAGCTTGCTCAAATTTGTACTTTATGCGATGTTGATTTTGACGGTAGCTAATACAATGGGAATCCAGACTACTTCTTTTATAGCGGTACTATCGGCATTTGGATTGGCGGTAGGTATGGCCTTGCAGGGGAGTTTGTCGAATTTTGCAGGTGGTGTCCTGATTCTTGTATTCCGACCGTTTGAGGTTGGTGATTATATTTCTAGTGCCAATGGTTCTAGTGGGACGGTAGATCGGATAGATATTTTGTATACGACGTTGTCAGATGATAGTGGGATTAAGATTTTTAGTCCCAATGGTACGCTTGCTAACTCGGTAATCAAGAACTATACTAAGATTTTATCTAGACGGTTTGAGTTTGTCGTTGGAATAGCTTATGAAGATAACATTAAAGTAGCTAAGGATACGATTTTAGAGGTATTGAATAGTGAAGCCGAAGTGTTGAAAACTCCTGCTCCAGATGTGTTTGTTGGTGATTTGGCTGATAGTTCTGTCAATCTGACTATACGGGGGTGGGTGAAACGGGAGGTGTTTTGGCCGACGACCAATAATCTGCGTGAGAAAATCAAGGTAGCACTGGATGAAAAAGGTATTTCTATTCCTTATCCACAGACGGACATGCATATTAAAAGTGGTGATGGCGGGTTGATCGCGAATGCTACTGTGTCTAAGAAATCTTAATCTAAAGATCTTATAAGGATATAATATCGGTAAGCTACAACGATTTGTTGTAGCTTACTCAATTTTGAAGGATCTTGGTCGCTATAACGAGGTAAGATAAGCTTGTTTATTCTGTTCAGAAGCGTAAATAGGGTCTTTTTCATATGTGTATAATTTGTTTTTATATGCACAGATATCACGCCAAACTTAAACCGACCTCATTGACTCAATGTTATTTAAGACGTAAGAATTCTTTTTCCTTATTCCAAGTGAAAGCTGTAAACAAGATTGCAAACGCTGAGGCTAATAGAATGACTTCAAAGGAGGCATCCCAACCGCTTTTGTCGACTATGGCTCCAAGAGCTGCATTTGCAAGTAAATCACCGATGAAATAGCCAAATAAGCCCGTCAATCCAGCTGCGGTTCCAGCCGCTTTTTTAGGTACTAAATCTAAGGCCTGGACACCAATTAACATCACTGGACCATAGATTAAAAAGCCAATTGCCCAAAGAGATATGTTGACTGTCCATTGATTTTCTCCAGGTGTCAACCAATAAATTGCTACAGCAAGCAATGTAAATGACATGTATAGGATGGTTACGGGAGCTCTGCGTCCCTTGAATAGTTTGTCACTCATGATACCACATAGAATGGTACCTGGGATGGCTGCAAGTTCGTAGATAGACGCAGACCAAGTTGCTTCGGATGCGGTAAAATGCTTTGCCTCTTGAAGGAAGGTCGGCGCCCAGTTGATGATACCGTTTCGGACTAGATATACGAAGGCATTTGCAATGGCAATATACCAAAGCAATTTGTTGTTCAGTACGTACTTGAAGAAAATCTCTTTGGAACTGAATTCTTTTTCTTGAGAGGCTTCGTATGTTTTTGGGTAGTCATTTTTATATTCTTCGATAGGTGGTAAGCCACAGGATTGTGGGGTGTCTCTGACTAGGAAGATTGATAAAATGGCCACAAGCATCGCTGCTAGTCCAGGGAAGTATAAGCGTGCCTGCCAATCAACAAATAACTCTACACCTAAGATGGCCAATGGGCCAACTAGGAAACCTCCGACATTGTGTGCAAGATTCCATATAGACATTGCTGTTCCGCGTTCTTTGATGGAGTACCAATGTACAACAACACGCCCACATGCGGGCCAGCCCATACCTTGTACCCATCCATTGATGAATAGTAGGATGAACATGACTGTAATGGAGGACGTAGCAAAGGAGGAGAATCCCATGAAAATCATGGTCAATGAGGATAGGATAAGTCCTGCGGCTAGAAAATAACGGGCATTGCTGCGGTCAGACACATTGCCCATAAAAAATTTACTTAGCCCATAGGCTATTGAAATAGCTGACATGGCGAATCCGAGTTCGGCCTTGCTGTAGCCTAATGAATCCTGTAGGTCTTTTACTGCAAAAGAGAAGTTTTTTCGAACAAAATAATAGGCTGCGTATCCTATGAATATTCCTAAGAATACTTGAAGCCTAAGTTTTTTGTACTCGGCATCAATACGGTCTTCTGGCAGCCTCGCTTTGTGCGAGGCTGGCTTAAATATACTGAACATAAATATTTTGGTTTAGAATAGGTTTGGATAGTCGCTAATGATGCCGTCGACTTTTAGGGCTTCTAGCTCGGTAATTTCTTTTTTGCTGTTGACTGTCCATGGGACGATCTTGATACCAAGGTCATGTGCCTGTTTTATAAAAGTTGCGTTGGCGATGCTGTAGTGTGGACTTATAATGAATGGCGTGAAACCAAGATCTGCAACGAGTTCTTTTATGCTTTTACTGTTTTTGGCTCCGATTAAATAAGATGTTTTGATCTGCGGATAATTTTTATTGATGTACTGAATGGTTCGCTTATCAAAAGATTGTATGACTGTCCTAGGTGCTATCCCTTGCTCAATTACAACCTCTAGTATTAGGTCTGAGAATTCTTGGGGGGCTGGATGCCATTCGTGATCTTTGCCTTCCTTGCTTTTTGTTTCAATGTTATAAAACATAGGAGAACTTCTTTTTTCTTTGGCGTAGGCTTCCGATTCCTTGATGAGATCTTTCAATAGCGCTATTGGAGTAGCGGCTTTCTTTTGCTCTGGGAAATCGACGTTTCCTTTGAGGCCTAAATCAAAATTTCCTAGTTCTTTCCAGGTATAGCTATATATTGTCCCTTTTATATCTTTTCCCTTAAGCTCACTACCATCTTTGTAGGTGACAAATTTGGGATTGAGATAGTCGTCATGGTATACAATTACCTTTTTGTCTTTGGTGATATGACAGTCCATTTCTAGGGTGGTTACTTTTGGAAGGTCTATTGTGCGTTTCATTCCTTCAATAGAGTTCTCTGGGTATAAGCCCCTCATGCCACGGTGACCTTCGTAAGAGAAGGCGGGGAATGAACTATTGTTGGTCATTTTTTTGTCGTTCTTCTTCATAATCCCACAACTGGATAACAGGGTTGTTATTAGGATCGTACTTGTCGCAATTGATAACTTCATTAGTGAAAAGGTGATTGTTGTATTGATTAGTAAATTTAATTATAGTTTAGAGATTAAAAAAACATTCTGTGTTAAAGTTTAGGATACAATAGGTTGGTATCGGACGGGTATATCATAATCGTTCTGTTTTTTACAGAGCTGGATCAACCCATTGGCTGATCCAGCTTGTTTTTAAAAATGATTCTGTCTTTTAGGGGGCAGGAAACATTTTTGTTGAATTAGTTGTTTCAATTGCACTAATCACCGATGATGTAGTCAACGGGATTATATTTCTTGTACGGGACGTGCTCCATTTTGCTGTTACGACATTATACTCTCCTCGTAGTTCCAAGAAATTATTTTGTCCTACTGTTGATGCAGCAGCACCTGCTCCTCCCACAGAGGCTACGTTATAATACACATTGCTGGTGTTGTATTGGTTGACGTACTTTATATCCCCTGTTACTGTGTAGTAATCTGTGTTGGTTATTCTAAAACCTCTATTTGCTCCGTTTACCATTCCAAATAACGTATATGTCGGTTCAGGATTTCTCAAGAATACCACGTCCATTGGTTCTGTATCATGATTTATGTTAGTTCCTCTGAACGCCGCGACTCCGTATGTTAAGCCGGAGTTGGCTAATAGATTCGTAGTGGTGCTTCCTACCCCGTCGTCTCCTGGTTGGGTGTTATAGGCATGTTTTTTTACCCATTTGTTGCTCGGTATACTACTTTCTGCAGAATTCGGGCCATTTATTTTTTCACTCGTGCCACCGACATAGAAGTATTCGCCTTTACGTATAAATCCTGAGGTAATATTGAATTTATAAGTACGGGCAGCTCCTGTCATCCAGCCGTCGGCAGGAGGAGTACCGTTGGTCTGACCAGCGTTATTACAAGTAATCACTGTAAAGTTTTCAGCAGAGAAATTGATGTCGCGTAGCGCCAAAAACTGTATATACTCATAGTTTGCGTCTGAGCCATTAGGATAAGCAAGCCATCCTGATATGACAAAGGCAGCAGCGTCGGGATGAGGCTTATTAGGGTCAAATACTTCTGCCGTCACCGGATTAGGCATAGTGCTGGCTTCGATTTCGTTTAATGTGATGGTCATGGTTATTTCCCCTTCGGCTGTTGGCGTTCCGCTTACAGGAATCTTTATTTCTCCTGTCAGGCCATCTAATGTAACAGCATAATCTTTTATAGGATTTAACCCCTGTGCACCAGTACCGGAAAAATCTACAGAAAATTTCAGTTCTTCACCTGTTGTACCTTTTTGATAAGGGAATGTTAAAAAGACATTTTCAATCGGTTCTTTTATAGCAAAGGATTTGACGGATAGGGAAGCTTCTCCCAATGAGATTCTGCCATCTTCCTGTTTTACCATGATTTCTCTTTCTTGGTCACCAGATTGGATTAGTATTTTTCCCTCCCGCTCAACTCCTCTATTTATGCTTGCTTTTGCCAATATGGACTGTCTTGGGCCATTGCCTTCTCCCGATGTCACGTCAAAAGTAAGCCATGGAGCATCCGTCGCTGTGACCTTCCATGCTTTGGCATTAGTTCTTATTGCAAAGCCTTTTTCTTCACCTTGCCAAGAAAACTTCAATTCATCAGGTGTCTGTTGCAAAAACAAATCAGCTATATTCCCGTCTTTTTTGCATGCTGTCAGAAAGGCGATAAATACAACGATTAGTGTTGCAATACTTTTTATTCTTTCCTTGTTCATAGTTTTTTATGTTAAAATCTACTGATTATTCAAAATCTTGGTTCACTATCGCATCGAGTAAGAAAACGCTTTTGGCCTAGTCATGGTTTCCGTATATTCCCTGCCAAATTCATCTGTCACGGTTATTTCCAAAGTTGATGTAGGATTGGAAGCTGTGGTGAGAAACAAATGTCCAGTATAAATCGTAGTAAACGAACTGGTCGGGTCTGCATTGACATTAATGCGTTGGAGGTCATACGAAATAAGATGTAATGGGTCTTTTTTAAATACCCTACTGTAGGGTAGTGTTTGTCCATTTTCTTTTATAGAGATTTTCCAGTTGTCCTGATATCCCCAAATATTTATAAGGACTTGGTTTTTATCACTTGCTGTAGCGTATTCTCCTGCTATACCAGGAACTTTAGCTTTGAAATCAGCATTGGCTTTAGGGCTATGGGCATCTGCTGTGATATGCACCTTGTTGAGGTCATAAGCTCTAAATTGATAGTCCTTTTCATATCCAATACCTTTGTAATACCATTTTTGATTTTTACCTTCCATTTCCCACACACCATATCCACCAGGACTACCGTCTTTACAGATATGATTACCTGCATAGCCAGGACTTCCCGTCCACCACCAAGTGGCACTCACGGCGCCCATGTTATGCTCGGAGACATTGGAACCTTCTGGTGTGATACGGTAGTTTATATGTGAATGGCCAGTCAATACCTTTACATTATCGAAGTTAGATAATGCGTTGACCAAAGCTGGTGAATTCTGCATGTAATTACCATAGTTTCCACTTGCATTTGGATTTGTGTAGAGTGGAACATGCATGGCTACGACAATTGGTGTGCTTTTGTCTGTAATGTATGATAAATCCTTTTGTAGCCAGTCCAGCTGTTCTTGTACAAGAATATTGTCGTACTCTCTTGAGCCTATAGTTCCGATAGAGCCTCCATCATTTTTGTAAACCATGTTGTTTAGGATTACGTAGTGAACTTTGCCAATGTTGATAGAGTAATATGTCGGCCCCATCAGGTTACGATAGGGGGCAGCGGCTAATAAATCATTCAATGCTACGTAAGGATCAAAGTCGTGGTTGCCGATGACATTATAGATTGGGAATTCTAAATCTTTAACCTGATTAAGATACTCGGCCAATTTGAAATTGTTGGAGTACCAATAGGCATCCCATGATTGGTCACCTAAAGTCAATCCATAAAATTTTTTGCCCTGGCCCTTATAGTACGCATAAGTTTCGTTGAGATCTTTAATAAACCCAGACTGAAATTGTCCTAAATCTCCATTTCGATTAGCAAGATGTATATCCGCCATGAAGGCTACCACATGGTTGTCGTTGTTGGTTTGTATCAACTCAAAATCCTTGATTTCGGAAGCATACTGAATGCCGACGAGCTTTTTGAAAAATTGAGGAACACCATTCGCTACTTCGACTTCATAGTTAGTGGGCACGGTGATGAAGACACTTCCATTTTTCTTGGCCGAAGGTAGGTAATAAACCCCATTCTGGTCGGTTGTGGTAAATTCAAAACCATCCGATACGATAACATTGGCTATGCCTTGCCCGTTGGAATAAACGGTTCCTTTTACAGTCATGTTTTCCTTGTCTGGAAGGTCAGTATTGAATACTGGGTTAAGATAGGTTTTGCCCAGTAATTGATTCAATGAACCGCGTTTGATCCGAATGTCATAGTTACCCTCTCTTAATTTTTCGGCAGGAGAGAGTAGTATATAGTCTTCCGCTATACTTTTTATAGGGAGTTCAACTGTTCCACCATCTTGTCCACTTTTGGGAATAAAAGCGATGATGTCGTCAACCAGAAAACCGCGTCCGATTATTTTTATGTCGTCCTTATTTGCGATATTGTATACGTAGGGTATATCGATATGGGTAATCTTTATCGCTGTTGCTATCTGCTCTTCAATTTGGGTAATATTCTTGTCTTTACAAGATATCGTGCCGAATGTCAGGCATAATGATAGGATTGCAATACTATTGAAACTTCTCATATGTGTTAGTAATTAATTGGTTTTTTAAAAGTTTTTAAATATTGCAAAATCATCAATTCCTAATCGTCCCCCTGCATTGTTAGCGAGTGGCCTGTTCAGTCTAAAACGTACAGGGCCTTCTATATCCAGCATGAATATAGCTTGTTTAGCCTGTAGACTTTCTGCATTTTTATGAGCATCAGTAACCTTTTCTCCTGCCTGTTTCCATGTTGCGCCTTGATCTGTAGAGTATTCTAAAACAAACCAGCTTGTAGGATCATCGTAATAGGATCCATACCAAAACGTTACCTTGGCTGCTCCGTCTGGCAGATCAAAATTCATTTGTAAAAGACCTGCCTGATTCTGTTGTATACGGATTGCATTTATACCACTTACTATTCTATCACGACCAACGGTATTGCCGATAATCGACTGGTTAAGATGCCATTCGCCGGTCTGAAAGATTACATTGTTTCCGATATCAGGCATGTTGTAGCTACCTTTGGGCCTGTCTGGTGCTTCAAAAGACTCGGGCCATCCGGCATATAATTTACCACTAGGGTAGAGCATGTCCGCATAAGTCAACAATCTCAATTGTACTTTGTCGTTCTCTTTAAGGACAAGACCACGGAATGTAGCACTGGGAGTGATACTTTCGTTCCCAAATGTTGCTTGTTCTGTCACCGTGATATAGACCCTGTTTTCTTTGTCATCCGCTACAGGCCTACTTCCTCTAATCTGAGCGTCAGGTGCTGGATCTTCTACTAAATCGGAAGTAACCTCTACATAAGTAGATTCGTAATCATCGTATTTGTTACTTAACGAAGCAATGGAGACCGGAGTCGCTTTTACAGGATTGTTTCTGTTAATAATGTATGTGTTATTGTGGTTTAACCCAGACAGTGTTAGTATGCCATTCTTCTGTGCTAGTTTGAGTCCGTCGATCCATACATCAATGGAATCTCCTAATCGGTATCGATCTACATCATTTACTTCGAGCATGATACCGCGTAATTGTCCTCTCCATTCATTTTGAATGGCAATACAATTGCTTGGTATATTTTTTCCTGCATGATTTGATACGACCAGTCCACGGATGTGGTTGGCATTGGTAAGCGTGTTCGCTTCAAGAATCATCTCTTGTCCTTTGAAGGTATTTCGTAACGCATATATCGATATTTCGGGATTATTGGTTCCCAAGGCCTCATTGACATCTTCTTTGAAGCAACCTGATAACAACAGGGTCGCTGCTATACAGATATATCCTAGTGTTTTTATTCTCGTTGTTGTCATTATTTCGGTTTGTTTAGTTTCTAGGTTGCCACCACATGAATGTATTGGGAGTATTTCCTCCCATGCGCAGAACAGCCTCATCGAAGTTCGCTTTGTTTACAGCTTGTGTAATCAATGGATAAGGCATTCTAACGGGCATTTTTCCTTTATTTTGTAAGCCTGGACCTACATATAAATTTAATAAGCCGGTTCTGCGGTATTCATACCATTGCTGGAAATCGGTGAATAACAAAGCGTAATATTTTTGTAGGTGCACCTTTTTTAAGAGATCTGTGTTGCTGTCTGTTTCTAAAAAGCCTATCCGTGGAAGACCAAAAAAGCCTGTCGGTACGTTCACACCCCATAAGTTTATGGCAGAGGTTACTCCGTCTTCATAGGCTTTTTTTGCATCACCAGAGACAAAGTCACGTAGCATACACTCTGCTTTTATAAACTGTAATTCCGCATAATTCATGATATTTCCCAAGTTTTTATGAGACTGAAAAGAAGGGTGAAATGTAGATTGTATCTCAGGCACTCTACCCCGCTGATAGCCGGAGGTCATGCCAGCATAAACACCCAAGGTGGGTTGAGTAGCCCATATCGCTAGACGTGGGTCATTCGGTTGATCTGACGTTTCTCTTTGTAGATTATCGATGAAAAAATCCGCGTAACCTTTATTTCCATTGAAATCTATAGGCCTTGAATTGAGGTAAGGATTGATATAAGGCTCCTGTCCACTAAAATATAAAATGGCTGAATCGTCATGGCTCTGCATGATAGGATATTCACTGCTATTGGTTTCTAATATCTCCTTAATTTTTAGAGTAGCACTCAATTCTGGCTTGTGCGATACCCGAAGTAATAATCTAAGATAGAGTGAATTGGAGAATTTCCGCCATTTCAGTGCATCAGCACCGTATATCGGATCCATAGCATGTTGTGCTTCAGGGATTAGATCTGAGGCTGTCACAGCACTCGGTAGCGTTAGCAACTGGTTAGCCTGTTCTAACTTAAGGAATAAATCTCGGTAGATATCGATCTGTCGGTCAAATTTTGGTGTTGTATTCAACTCATGATAGCCCAAGTTACTATCAAAGTAAGGCACGTCTCCGTACATATCGGTAATCAACGAGCTCACCCATACATCTAGCACCTTGGATATACCTTGGTATATTTTATATCCAGACTGTTGCGCTTCGCCGGCGCGTTTGTAGATATCGCGAATATTGGTAAGTTGCACATACCAGTTACTCCACATATATTCGGTCTCGGTAGCCCGTACCTCATAGCGGTGAAACTCTAGGTTATCATTTGTTGTAACAGTAACTTGCATCAACTCATTATTGACGCGCATATTTCGATTGAGGTTGGCAACTAATGTCTTATAAATGGTTGGTCCCAACAAGCCTTGGGGTGCTACTTTAGCACTTTCGTTCGGATTGGTGTTGATTTTAACAAAGTCCTTTGTGCAACCGTTTAGCGCAAAAGCCGACACGGTAAGTAATATGATTGATTTTAATTTCATTTTCATAACTGTATACATTAGAATGAAAGAGATAGGTTTAGACCAAAATTTCTCGTGGATGGAAATTGGGCAATCTCTCCACCTTTTTCGATACCGCTAGCATTAAGCGATGCGAACTCCGGATCGAACGCCGGCCAATTACTGAATACAAACAAGTCACGACCATAGAGCCCTACGGTAACTTTGGTGGCCTTGAAGCGACTTAAAAGATTCTTCGGTACAGTATAATCTAAACGTAACTCACGCAATTTGATGAAATCTGTAGAGAACGTGTTGGCTTCAATATTATCTCTGTTGAAATGCTTGCGATAGTAATCTCCTGCGATAGCTACGGTAGTATTCGGGGAGAAGGTGTCATCTCCATTGTCTATTACACCATTTCCGATAATCCCATTATAGCGTCCCGGAATAGTTTTGTTTAATTTACCTTCTTCCATTAATACCGCATGGGTCAACGAGTAGCCTACGCCTCCAAACTGACCATCGAATAAAATGTTTAACCGAAAATCTTTATAGCCTATCCGTGTGCCGATACCGAATTTTTGCGTAGCGTTGGGGTTGCCTATATAGATTAGATCATCTGTGAAAACAGGGAGACCAGCACTATAGATAATATCGCCTTTGGGGCTTCTCTTATAGCCCAAGCCATACATGTCTCCGAATTTGCCACCTAATCTGGCTTCGACAGTTCCTCTACTACCATAAATGGTAGATAGTACTAAAGGTTTGTCAGCGTCCATAACTGGCAGTTCTTCAATTTTAGTGTCGAATGCCGTATAGTTTCCGAACATAGACCAGCTGAATCCGTTAACATTTTTAATGATCTCGCCGTCAACCTCGAATTCTATTCCCCTATTGCTTACTTTACCCGCGTTGATAATTTGGGTACGGTATCCCGATGAGGGGTCGATAGGGGTTTCAATAATCTGGTCGATATTAAAATTTTTATAAGCTGTAATGTCTAGTTTAACCCTATTTTTGAACATCCGGAAATCGGTCCCTAATTCGTAGGATATTTTCCGCTCGAAGGTCAAATGTTCATCCGGGATAGCGGTAGGGTTGGTCGCGCCTCCTGGAAAGTTGGTTTCTCGTGGATAGGTATAACTATTGAGATAAGGTTTGGTTCCAGCTCTTCCAACACTGGCCGCACTCGCGCGGAGTTTCCAAAAACTTATTTGATTTGGGAGTTCAAATAACTCCGATAGGAGTAAACTAGCATTGGCTGACGGGTAATTAAAAGGAGATATTTTATTGAACTTGGGTGATGCTAGTGTGCTGGCCCAGTCCATACGGAAAGTTGCATCAAGGAATAAAAAGTCTTTATAACTGACGTTTGCTAGTCCGTATATGCTATGAATAGCATATTTTGTCTGGTAAGGCGAGTAAGTAACCGTTGTTGCTGAATTGGAGAAGTTATATTCATTTGGTGTGCTCAGCATGCGCGTCCACCCATCTTCTCTACGATAGGTGTTTCTAAGCATAGATCCACCCAAATTACCTCCGAATTTAAAATCGGAGTGGCGATGGTTGTTATAGGTCAATAGGAATTCTGTATTGGTCTCTTGACTAAAAATTCCCTGCTCTCTATAATATCCAAAAGCATATTTGTAGGTGTCGAATGGTCTCGATTGTGTACGCTGATCGTAAGAAAAGTCGATCCCCCCACGTACCATCAAGCTGAGCTCGTCGGTGAATTTATAGTCGGCCTGTAGATTTCCGAGCAGTTGATTCTTGTTTTGTGAGTTGACCATGTCGTAGGACATGGTTTTTGGATTATCCAAAAGATTAGAGAATGGGGTTGTTTGCTCAATACCGTATTTATTGGGACGCCAATGGTTGTCAAACCAAGCCGCATCCATATTTGGCGTGATACCTCGAACAAAATACATGTAACTCTGGTTGTTATAACCTGAGTTTGGTAAGTTATCAGAGCCTCTGTTATTATAATTGAGCTTTGTTGAGAATGCTAGCTTTTCCGTTAATTGATTGGTCAGATTGGCCGCAATCGAATTTCTATTGTAGCCCATATTGGGAATGATCCAGCTGTTGTAGACATTGGTGTACGCAAAGCGTGCAGAGGTCTTGTCTGTAGAACCCGATATACTAACGCTATTTGTTGCTGTGACATCTGTCGAGAAGAGTTCCTTTCTGTTATTTTCATAAGGTCTCCACAGTGTACGGTTGGGAGGGGCTAATCTGTAGTACTCTGGATTGTACTGATAGTACATTTGTCCGTCAAATTTGGGACCCCAAGCCGATGAAGTACTTAATGTAGAGGGGCCATCTTCGGTCTGTCCGTAAGAGTAATATAAGTCTTGGCCGATATCACCTTGACCATATTCATATTGATAATCCGGCCAGCGGTTGATCGTGCCCAAAGCTGTATTGGAGTTTACAGAAATGCCAAAACCGCCTTTTTTTCCTTGTTTGGTTGTGATAATCAAAGCCCCGTTAGCACCTCTATATCCATATAATGCTGAAGCACCTGGTCCTTTTAGTACAGTTATAGACTCGATGTCATCTGGATTGATATCCGATAGTGAGCTTCCAAAATCTACTGGAGAATCATCGGCTAGATAATTGGATTGACCCGTGGACGTCATGCGTTTTCCGGCTTCCATGACGACGCCATCAATAACAATAAGTGCACCGTTATCGCCTGAAAAAGAGGTTTCTGCCCGAAGTACGATTTCATTTGAGCCCAATGGACCTCCATTGGATTTCGTAACATTCAAACCTGCGACTTTACCCACTAAGGCATCAGACCAGTTGTTGGAGATTGCATCTGTTAATTGTTCGCCCGAAACGGTAGAAACCGCATAGCCTAATGCCTTCTGTTCCCTTTTTATCCCCAATGCAGTTACGAC
The DNA here is from genome assembly GCA_040395455.1 of Sphingobacterium yanglingense. GTDB lineage: Bacteria > Bacteroidota > Bacteroidia > Sphingobacteriales > Sphingobacteriaceae > Sphingobacterium > Sphingobacterium yanglingense_A. Next base: position 95,940 of record JBEBQJ010000002.1, read on the forward strand.
TACTTCACTGAGCTGTTCGGTCGATTCCGTTAAGGAGACTACAGCGTTAGTGCTACTTGTCGAAAATGTTTGTACAAAACTATCGTAGCCCATCAACTGAAAGCTAACATTAGTGCCTGTAGTGATTTCTATAGAGAAAACACCCTCTGAGTTACTAGAACCTATTACTTTTCCATTGATTCGGATCGAGACACCTTGTAACGGTGATTTGGTGTTCTTGTCTACTACTTTACCCTGAATTTTTATTTTTTCCTGGCTAGTTGTTTTCTCGAAAGAGAAGGAGTGGTTAGCATAAGCTTGCCCTCCAGAATAACAAGCAGTAGCTAAAGCAATCCACAGGAGTTTAGATCCTATACGATGTGGCTTAACTTTTTCTTGATTGTTTGTTAACATAAGTTGTGTGATTAAATTGGTAGCTAAATTGGTGTTTTAATATTAACTCAATGTTAATTGTTGCTTTTTGTTACGTTTTATTTCATAAAGACGAATAATAATGCAGCTAGTGACGCCCCTACGAGTGGACCGATAATAGGCACCCAAGCGTAGGATAGGTCAAATTTTGCCTTATTTTTAATAGGCAATAAGGCATGTATGATACGAGGGCCTAAATCTCGAGCAGGATTGATTGCATAACCTGTAGTACCACCTAAGGATAGTCCAATGGCCCAAACGAGGAATGTTACAGGAATAGCACCTATAGACCCTAGCCCAATAGGGGAGTGGTCTGCTAAGCTTGCTTCTTTGAAATGTAATATGGTAAATATAAGTACGAAAGTACCTAAGGCTTCACTGAATAGATTTATAGGAAGGTTTTTGATAGCAGGAGCCGTGCAGAATACTGCCTGTTTGGCTCCAGGGTTGTCCGTTTGGTCAAAGTGGTCTTTGTACATGATCCACACAAGGGTAGCGCCTGTCATAGCGCCTAAGAATTGTGCTGCGATATAGGATAATGTTGTTTGCAGGTTTATGCTACCCAAGATATAATTGGCTAGCGTCACTGCTGGGTTGAGGTGTGCACCGCTGTAGGGGCCTGCGATGGTTACGCCCACAAAAACGGCAAAAGCCCAAGCGGTGGTGATGACAATCCAACCCGAATTGTTGCCCTTAGTCTGGTTTAGCACCACATTGGCGACGACTCCTCCTCCAAGTAGTATCATCGCAGCGGTTCCTATTAATTCTGCAATAAAAGGTGTCATAATATAGATTTATTTAAAAATGGTTACATACTGTTATTTATTGTAGTCTGCCCAGAATTTTGCTGTATCAGTTGCTCGCTTCCATTCGGCAAGTTGTGTGTTGTATTTAGTCGATTTTGTTGGGTCGAACACCTTATCTTCTTCCCATAGGGCCTGCAGCTCTTGGGTGTCCTTCCAGAATCCAACAGCTAAACCCGCAAGGAATGCTGCTCCCATCGCGGTGGTCTCTGTAATGGCTGGTCTTATAACTTTGGTTTTTAGGATGTCTGCCTGAAACTGCATCAAGAAGCTGTTTTGGGTTGCACCACCATCTACGCGTAACTCTTTTATTCGGGATGAGGAGTCTGCTTCCATAGCTTTGAGTATATCATACGTTTGATAAGCTATACTCTCTAAAGAAGCTCTTGCGATATGGGCTGCATTGGAGCCGCGCGATAGTCCGACCATTGTTCCTCTTGCTTCGGCATTCCAATGGGGGGCGCCTAGTCCCGAAAAGGCAGGTATAAGATAGACTCCATTGGTGTCTGGCACACTGTTAGCTAGTTTTTCTACTTCGTGGGATTTACGTATAATCCCTAGTTCATCCCGTAGCCACTGTACTACAGCGCCACCAATAAAGATACTGCCTTCTAATGCGTAATTGACTTCTTTGCCGATTTTCCAGGCTACTGTGGTGACGAGTTTATTGTTGGATATTACCGGTTTTTTACCAATGTTCATGAGCAGAAAGCAACCTGTGCCATAGGTGTTTTTGACCATGCCTTTTTGTGTGCATAATTGTCCAAATAGGGCTGCCTGTTGGTCTCCTGCAATTCCGGCAATTGGGACCTGAACTTTAGCAATGTCATGTGAGGTATATCCGTATATTTCGGAGCTACTGCATACAGTAGGAAGCATTGATTCGGGGATTTCGAAGATATCCAATAGTTCTTTGTCCCATTGTAAGGTATGTATGTTTAGAAGTAAAGTGCGAGAGGCATTCGATACATCTGTAACATGTTTCTCTCCATTTGTGAGGTTATAGACCAGCCAAGAGTCTACTGTTCCGAAGGCAAGCTCGCCTTTTTGTGCTAATTGTTTAGCGCCTTTTACGTTATTAAGTATCCAATTGATTTTGGAAGCGGAAAAATAGGCGTCTATTAGAAGGCCCGTCTTCTCTTGTATAGTGCGCTCAAGACCTTTCTCTGCAATCTTTTTACAGTAATCTGCTGTTCTTCGATCTTGCCAGACAATCGCATTGTAGATTGGTTTTCCCGTTTTTCTATTCCATACTATTGTAGTTTCTCGTTGATTGGTTATTCCTATGGCTTTAATATCCTCAAGTTTTAACTTGGTTTTGGCAATTGCCTCGGTCATGACTGCGAGCTGAGTGGACCATATTTCTTGGGCATCATGTTCTACCCAGCCTGATTTGGGGTATATTTGGGTAAACTCTTTTTGTGCAATTTCAATGATTTCTCCTTTTTGGCTGAAAAGGATGGCTCTAGAGCTGGTGGTGCCCTGATCTAAAGCTAGTATGTATTCCTTCTTCATCATATAATTGGGTTTATGCAATAGGTTGATTATAACGTGTAATTTTTAACAAGTTGCGTATAGTCTTCGATTTCTTTTGCTATCCAGGTAGCATCTTTACCCAGTTCTTGAGCCATTAACGTTGCAACTTTGGGAGCAACCTCAAGAGAGGCTTTTGCATCTAATAATAGAAAACGTACTCTCCGCGCTAAGAAGTCTTCAACTTTAGCTATCATTTCGTAGCGACAAGACCAAACTACTTCGGCAGCAATAAATTCATATTTAGGATGCAGTCTTTCACCTAGTGCTGGAGATTCTGAAGCTAGTTTCATAAGAGGATCAATATCTGAACCATAAACCTGCCAATGTCCTGGTCTCTTCTCTAGGGAATAGCCATGAATTGGTAGGTTGTGGGTTTTACATTCTGAAGGTTTTAGATTTGCTGTTTTTATTGCTAAATCAACAGTTTCTTCTGCCATTTTTCGATAGGTAGTCCATTTTCCTCCGGTGATTGTGATCAGTTGGGAAGCACTTGTGATGAGTTTATGGTCTCTTGATATTTCTTTTGTGCTTTCCGAGTTACTATCAGTAGGAGCGGCTAGCGGTCTCAGTCCTGCAAATACGCTCAGAACATCTTTTTCTGTAGGTGCATTTTCTAGGTAGTCGTTTGCAGTTTTCAAGATAAACTCAATTTCTTCGTTCAAAGGTCTCGGTTCAATCTGATGGGCGTGTAATGGAGTGTCGGTTGTACCAAGTAACACTTTATCATGCCACGGCACTCCAAATAGAACACGGCCATCGCTTGTCTCGGGTATCATCAGGGCGTCTTCATTGCCTAAGAATTTTTTATCAATGACAATGTGAGCGCCCTGGCTTGGACGAACGATATCTTTATGTGTAGGAGTATCGAGCTTTAAGATGTCATCGACAAAAACTCCTGTAGCATTAATGACAGATTTTGCTTGGACAGTAAATATGGAACCTGTGAGGGTGTCGACTAGACGAAGACCATTTGTTTTGCCTGTCTCGTCTTTCGTAATTTTGTCTACTTCAGCATAATTCAATAGTGTGGCTCCATGGGCAGAAGCGGTCTGGCCTAGATTGATGGCGAGTCTTGCATCATCAAACTGGCCATCGTAATATTGAACACCACCTACGAGTCCCTTTGTTTTTACTTTTGGAAGCTTTTGGCTGACCTCGTCCTTGCTCAATAGCGTGGATTTTCCTATGCGGAGTTTGCCTGCCATCCAGTCATATAGTTTTAGACCAATCAGAAACTTGAGTTTATTGAAGGTGGAGTATGATGGGATTACGAAGCTTTGTACAAAGGAAACGTGAGGCGCATTTTTAAATAAGAGCCCTCTTTCTTTTAAAGCAGATAGCACTAGTTTGACGTCGCCATTAGCAAGATAGCGTACTCCACCGTGTACGAGCTTGGTGCTTTTGCTAGAGGTTCCTTTGGCAAAATCATATTTTTCGATAAGTAATGTACGGTAACCTCTTGAGGCCGCGTCGACAGCAATTCCTAATCCTGTAGCACCTCCGCCTATAATTGCGATGTCCCAAATTTCTGTATCTTGAATGCGTTCTAAAGCTTCGTTTCTGGTGAATTTCATTTTTATTTACTGTGTTTGTTTATGCTTTGTTTTGTAAAAATAACAAAAAACGTAAATAAACGAAAGTTTATGAAGTCTTTTGGAAAAATGTATTGGTTTTGGAATATCTTAATTATCTTAGGATTATAAATGCTCGTATGGTAGATCTTATATGAATTCTACCTTATGGGGGATGTGACTGCCGTTGGTAGTTGTTATTGGCTAATAATTAGTATTTTTTTATATGAATAATGTCGAGCGACATCAATATATTATCAAGCAAGTAAATCAAAATGGACATGTCTCTGTTTTGGATTTATGTGAAGAACTAAGTGTTTCTTCTGTAACAATCCGTAAGGATTTACAGTTTTTGGAAGATACGGGGTTGGTCTATCGTACACACGGTGGTGCAACAAGACAGAATCCTTATCAAACGGATAGACCGGTTATTGAAAAAGAAAAAATCCATGAAGATGAAAAGATAAGAATAGCTCAAGCGGCATCTCGACTGGTGTTGGCCAATGATTCTATCATCATCGGATCGGGAACTACAACTCAGTTCTTGGCGAGGGACATTATGCCTCAAGGAAATTTGACTGTAGTGACCTCTGCACTGAACGTAACTCTAGAATTGCTTAAACATCAAAATGTGGAAGTTATTCAATTGGGAGGCTCCGTACGGCGAACCTCTTCTTCGGTAACGGGGCAATATGCGAGTAATATTTTGGACCATTTCTTTTGTTCAAAATTATTTTTAGGTGTAGATGGTATTGATGTGGACTATGGTATTTCGACGACTAATGCGCAAGAAGCAATGTTAAATCAAAAGATGATTACCGTAGCTCAACAGGTTATCGTATTAGCCGATTCAAGCAAGTTCGGTAGAAAGAGCTTTGGAAAGATTGTGGATTTTTCGCACATCGATATTATTATCAGTAATGAGATTCCGCCCGCTTTTCAAGAACTTTTTGACTCATTGGGAATCGAAACGATTATCGCAAAATAGTGTACCCATCCTATTAAAAGGGGACTTCGTTAAGCTCCTTTTGTTAATTACATTAAGCCTCGGGTTCTACTCGAGGCTTTTTTGTTTTTACTTCTTACATTGATTTTGATGTCTAGGGACATTTAATGGTCCTACTTTTCCTCGAGTAGAACTCATTGGTCCATTTTTCTGTTCTTCCCATATTTTTTAGCTTAATCAGCCTGATACTAATGTGCTAATGTCTAGGAGACATATTATTACTAAGTTATTTTTTAAGAAGTAATAAGTCAGGATATAGCAGGGAGTTTATTCGCTTTTATCCGAATGAAGTCCCTGTTATCTCCGAATAAAGTCCGTATGAAATCCTTATTAT
>JBEBQJ010000003.1:0-90524 GCA_040395455.1 Sphingobacterium yanglingense
AAGCAAAGTTTCTTCCTTAGAAGGTGCTGGTGGTGCTGCTGGAGCAGCCTCTTCTTTCTTATTAAAAGAATTAATTCCCTTAATGACCAAAAAGATACAGAATGCAATGATTAAAAACTGAATAACGACGTTAGCGAAATTACCGTATTTAATAGCAACTTCTTCGACTCCAGCCGCAGCATCTGCATCGGTGATTACATATTTTAGACTGCTAAAATCCACTCCACCTGTAATGAAACCGATAGGTGGCATAATAACGTCATCCACCAATGATGTTACAATTTTACCAAAAGCCCCACCGATCACAACACCGACCGCAAGGTCTAATACGCTTCCGCGCATTGCAAATTCTTTAAACTCCTTTAAAAACCCCATAATTAATTAATTTTTGTTTTTCAATATATATACAATAATAATGATAATAATCAAAAATACGACAATATATGCAAGTTTTTTATTATTAATTAATGTCATCACTCTAAATATATAAATGATTATTTCGTATGTTTGCAAGTAGCAATCACCTATTCAAGCTCACACTAAATAGTTGTTAAATATTAAAACGCATATCCCTTTGTATGAAAAAAATACTCATCGCAGATGACCACAGCATAGTCAGGTTAGGGGCTGCCGTAGTGATTAACGAAAAATTTAAAGATGTTTCTATAACTAATGCAGTCACGATTAAAGAAGTCTACGACCATCTTAAATTTGAAAAATTTGATTTATTACTTCTAGACATCAATATGCCGGGAGGTAATAACATAAAAGTAATCGGTGAAATCCTAAACTTCCAACATGATTTAAAAATCCTGGTATTTTCCTCTTACGACGAAAACATCTACGCCCTGCGTTATATTGAGGCTGGAGCCGCCGGCTATCTCAACAAAAATACAGCTATGGAAGAGCTTGCAAATGCAATCCAAAGTATTAGAGACCGCGGAAAGTACATGTCCAACGAGGTAAAAGATCTGTATGTACAAAAACTTACAAGTACAAAATCATCCATGGACAGGGTAAATCCACTAAACAAACTATCCAACAGAGAAATGGATGTCGCAAAACACCTTATTGAAGGCCATGGGATCCTTGAAGTATCTAATCTCTTGTCATTAAGTTCCTCTACAGTAAGCACCTACAAAAGTAGAATTTTCGAAAAACTGGCAGTCAATAATATACCAGACCTCATAGAATTATTTAAATTACATGCTAAAGATTAATAACCTGGTGCTGGAGGACTCGAATAATCTCCCCAGCACTAGGAGCTTAAATAATCACCCCTTATTCTTCAGTTCTTGTATCCCTAAACGCAGCTCTTGCGAAAGCACTTTTACCTCCTGAAGCCCCTTACGCAATCGCGTTCCAGCAGCTCCATTGCCCTTGGTATAAAACTTTTCCGCTTCAGATTCCAACCCATGTACTAAAGCTTTCAACTCTTCAAATTTGTTAATACTTGCCATAATTTATTGATTTATAAATTTATAGATTTTAGATTTATTCCTAAAATAACATCTTTATAACACAAAACAAAATACGCAAAGCAAAAGGTCGGCTGTCTAAGACAGCCGACCTTTCTATACAGCAATAAAAAAAGCGCTCTGATTAATCTACATTATCGTGTAAAAACGAATTATTAGAACGAATCTCCGTCACACCTTCATCAAAAGATAAGGTGAATCTTGACACCTGCGAATCAGCCGAATGAGGCACATCGTCCAATGTCTTTTGTTTTCTTTTGTAAGCAGGCTCGTTTTCCAACTCGGCCAATCCATTCGAAGACTTCAACTTCATACTTAATTCCTTAAGTCTTAAAATCCTTTCTTTTGTCTTCAACAACTGATCTTCAAAATTAACTTCTTCTTCCACTTTTACAGTAGAACCACCTACATGCCCTGCAGGCGTTGAAGAAGAAACTATATGACTGACTTGATTCGTAACTTCCTCATCAACCTTCTCTTCGTAGGCATCAAATACAGTTGGCAATTTGAATTCAAACACAGAAGGTGAAGTTTTCAACTCGAAACCATGGTTTTCTTCTTTTTCTTCTACAAAATCATCCTGCACATCCAATGTATGACGGACTATCTGAGGCTCAGCCTGAACCGAAGCATTCGTAAATCCAGCAGATTTAGATGGAGCTGAGAACAAGTCTGCTTGTGGCTTACTAACAACAGGCTGCTCCATGCTATTAGCAGCTGTAGGCACTACAGGCTTTATATAGCTATCTACTCTCGCTTCCGATGGACGCTCAGTAAATTGATTCTGCCCTACAGGTTTAACAAAAGAAGATGTCGGCTCTGGAGTAAGCGGCAATGCTACTTTCTCTTGCTCTTTCTCTTTGATACGCTCTTCCGACGTTTGGAATCCTGTAGCGATAATAGTTACCGACAAACTATCTTCCAATGCTTCGTCAATACAGTTACCCCAAATCAAGTCCGCAGTCAAACCTGCCTTTTCCTGAATGAAATCTGTAACGATAGCTACCTCGTCCATAGTCACTTCCGTCTTTCCAGAAGTAATATTTAAAAGAATATAACGTGCACCTTCTATCTCATTATCTTTAAGTAACGGAGAAGCTAATGCTCCTGTTACAGCTTTGATCGCTCTATCTTCTCCAGAAGCCACATGGTTACCCATAATAGCCACACCACTATCATTCATAACGGTACGAACGTCTTTAAAATCGACGTTGACATAACCTGGGATAGTGATGATTTCGGCAATACCTTTTGCAGCAGTAGTTAATATATCATCCGCCTTCGCGAATGCTGCAGTCATTGTCAAATTTCCAAAAATCTCACGTAGACGATCATTAGAAATTACAAGATACGAATCCACATATTTACGAAGCTCACTCAAGCCTTCTTCTGCCTGCGAACGACGTTTCTTACCTTCAAATGTAAAAGGAGTTGTAATAATCGCGACTGTAAGGATTCCCATCTCCTTTGCTGCTTTAGCCAAGACAGGACTAGCACCGGTACCAGTACCACCACCCATTCCAGCAGTAATAAACAACATCTTTGTGTTGGGGCCTAACATTCTCTTGATATCGTCGATACTTTCGATAGCAGAGTTTTCACCCACGTCAGGATCTGCACCGGCTCCCATTCCCTCTGTAAGACTAGCTCCCAATTGTACTTTGTTAGGAATTGGGCTCAACTCCAGCGCTTGCGCATCTGTGTTGCACACAATAAAATCTACACCACTAATCCCTTGCTTGTACATGTGATTGACGGCATTACCACCGCCACCACCTACACCTATAACCTTGATTATAGATGATTGCTCCTTTAACATTTCAAATTGTATCGACATAATATCCTATTTTTATGAACTGCCAAGCGATCAAAACGAAACTCAACAATTCGAATGTAATAATACCAAATTATTAACAACAGTTTTCCACAATTGTTAAAATGTGGAAAAAACTACGTTGTGTTGAAAATTATTTCTTACCTATAAAGGTGTCATCATCAATCTCTTGATTGTCGCGAATGAACTCTGAAATAATTTTCGTAAACCAGCTCTCCTTTTTGCTTTGCTTCTCAGCAATCTCTTTTACCTGCACCTTTTCGGTCTTTCTGCTCGCCATTTCGTGATTTGCAGCTTCCTCATCTTCCAAGATCTGTATACCTTTGATCAAAAGACCAATACTTGTAGCGTACATTGGGCTCTTCATTTCCTCAAATGTCTGCTTGTTCAACATATCCGTTTTTGCCAGGTACTCATTTGGATAACCGATACGGCAATCTATTCCCGTGATATACTCAACCAACTGCACCAAATGCTTCAACTGCGCTCCCCCACCTGTAATAACAATACCTGCAATTAACTTATCCTCATACCCAGAAGATTTAATTTCGTAGTATACGTGTTCAATGATTTCTTCCATACGCGCCTGAATGATATAAGCCAAATTTTTGACCGATATCTCTTTCGAGTCACGTCCACGGATTCCCGGAACACAGATTACCTCATTCTCTTTATTCTCATCCGCCAATGATGATCCGTATCTCACTTTTAACTGCTCCGCCTGGTTTCTAAGTACAGCACAACCTTGACGAATATCCTCAGTTACAATATTACCTCCTAATGGAATTACAGCAGTATGACGGATGATACCCTCGTGGAAAATAGCCACGTCGGTTGTACCTCCACCAATATCAACAAGAACAACACCAGCCATTTTTTCTTCATCATCCAATACAGCTTCGGAAGATGCTAAAGGCTCCAACACCAATGATGAAACTTCAAGATCAGCATTATCAACGCACTTCTTGATATTTTTAATATCCGTAACCCGTCCAGAAATGATATGGAAGTTTGCTTCCATACGACGCCCTGCCATTCCGATAGGCTCTTTGATACCTGGTTCATTATCGATTGTAAACTCCTGAGGCAAGACATGGATAATCTCTTCTCCTGGAGGAAGAACCAATTTATACATATCCGAAATCAATCGTTCTACATCGATTCTACCTATTTCATCGTCATCGCTTTTGGTCAAAATACCGCGATGTTGGATGCTCTTGATGTGCTGACCTGCAATACCGATATTCACGACCTTAATATCCACATTGGACTGTCCTTCAGCCGAGGAAACTGCCTCCCTGATACTGAATACGGTCTTTTGAATATTAGCGACCACCCCACGGTTTACTCCTGCAGATTCGGCTTTACCAACGCCCAACAACTCAATTTTATTCGAACCACTGCGTCTCCCTACAGTAACACAAATCTTTGTTGTACCGATATCCAATCCTACGATGATTGGATTCTCTCTTTCAATGTCTGTAATTCTTGGTTTCATATGCTGTATATTATGCTGTATTGTTAATTTTTCATATTTATTTTCATCTGCAAACTGTCGATAAACCAGTTCCCCCTGCGTTCACAGATGATCTGACCGCCATACTTGACGTTCACTTTTTCATAGGCCTCACTGCCTACCTTAGGCAGAATATTCTTGTAATACACTTCTAACCTTCTCAACTTATAATCTAGAGAATCTGCTGAACCGATCACCAAGACTTCTCGCCCTACGCGTGGAATCAATTCGATATCCCGCTGTTCATTGACAAAAATCTGTACAATTTGGTTTTCCCAAAGATTATCGCCCCGTACATGTCCTGCAATACGCACCAAATCCTGTACTAACTTGGACTCAACCATCTCTAGCGGCTGCTTATATCCTTCACTGATATTACCATTTGCGACCATCACATGTGGCACATATTTCAATGTCACCGGGACTTTCTTGCCCAAGCGATCCACATAGTACTCACGTCCGGCTTTGTTGATCACGCGCAATACTACTTCGCGTTGCTGCACCGTGACCTGCATGGTCCCGTCCATATCCAAGTGCACCTCCGCATTGGATACATAAGGCAACATTTCGATGGCTTCTTCTATCTGTTGCACCTTTATGCTAGCTAAATCTTTCCCAACAACCGACCCGAATTTCTGATCAATCATCTTCGAAATATCCTGCTGATCGATAAATGTTTCCTTCCCCTCCACAACTACTTTCAACTCTTTACATAGTTGTTGACTATCCTTCTTCGATACCAGACTCATAAGCATAGCTAAGCCTACAAAGATCACTAGACCTAAGAAAACGTAAAAAACCATGCTCCATCTGATATTTCTCATACTATCTCTCCAATAATTCCTTCAGTGGTTTCACCAGTCGGTCGACATCTCCTGCTCCTACCGTTACCAACAATTCGGGCTGTTCATCCCTAGCGATCTCCAAAACTTCCTGCGGGCTCACCACGCGTTTGTTCGACAAGTCGACCTTTTCCAACAACCACGACGAAGTCACTCCTTCAATAGGTAATTCCCGTGCAGGATATATTTCCATAAGCAACAGCTCATCCGCCATACCCAATACCTCTGCAAATCCATCTATAAAATCGCGCGTACGGGTGAATAAATGTGGCTGGAATACAACCGTCAATTTCTTCTCAGGATACAGTTTACGCATAGAGCTCAAAAAAGCCCTCAACTCTTCGGGATGATGTGCATAGTCATCAATGTAAATATGCTTTTCATTCCTAACGATAAATTCAAACCGTCGCTTTGCTCCTTTAAAATTAGCCAGCGCGGCTACGATTTTTTGGTCCTCAATCTTCAACAGCCGCGCTACCGTAATCGCAGCCACAGCATTCTCTACATTATGAAGTCCCGCTATACCCAAAAGAATATTCGCTATTGTGTCTTCATCACTCACATAGTCAAAATAAAACTGACCGTCTTTAACATGTATATTTTTAGCATATGCATCCGCTTCAGTATGCTGTGAATAGCTAATGTCTCCTTTAAAAGGCAAGCCCTTTTTTACAATCCGCTTTCCACCGTCTACCACCCGATCCAGGTACATCTCAAATGATTCAATCAAATGCGATTCATCTCCATAGATATCCAAGTGATCCGCATCTGCAGAGGTCACGATAGCTATATCCGGATGTAGCGTCAAAAACGAACGATCGTACTCATCTGCTTCGACCACCACTACATTATTTGCTCCAAAAAGCACATTCGTATCATAGTTTGAACTTATACCTCCTAAGAATGCAGAACAATCATAACCCGAATCTTTCAAAATATGGGCAATCATTGTTGAGGTCGTTGTCTTACCATGCGTACCAGCCACTCCAATAGTAAAGCGGTTAGCACTGATAATCCCCAAGACCTGTGAGCGCTTAAAAAGCTCAAAGCCTTTATCCAGAAAATAGTTCTTTATCTTCAACTCCTTAGGAACCGCCGGCGTATAGATCACCAATGCTTGTTCCGATGGTGCTGAAAAGGATGCATCGATTGTAGTGACGTCATCTTCATACACCACAGGAATACCTTCCTCAGCCAAAGCCTTGGTTAGTTCAGTCTCCGTTCTATCATATCCACTCACCTCACAGCCGAGTTTATGAAAATAACGCGCCAGACCGCTCATCCCGATACCACCGATACCGATTAAATAAACTTTCTTTATCTGATCAATGTTCATATCCCCTATTTCTTGATTAATTTCAACACCTCTCTTGCAATCACCTCATCGGCATCCAACAAGGCCATTTTTTCTATATTCTGCCCCAACGTCTCCGCCGCAGGCGCATCATTCAATAATTCCAATATTTTATCCACCAGCACATCTCTCGCTTCCACATCCTTCACCATCACTGCAGCGTCTCTATTTACCAGTGCCATCGCATTTTTTGTCTGATGGTCCTCGGCCACATTAGGCGACGGCACCAGAATCACAGGCTTGCCCACCACACATAGTTCAGAGATTGTACCCGCTCCCGCACGGGCCACTATCAGATCAGCCGCCGCATATGCATAGTCCATTCTCTGTAAGAAAGCAGACATTTTAATACTATTGGGAAGTTTCCCACCAAACTCGGCTGTCAACTTATCCACATAGTATCCCCCGCATTGCCAGATAACCTGTACACCTGCAGCATTCAACTTATCAATATTATTCTTCACGCAGTCATTGAGCGTACCCGCTCCTAGACTTCCCCCCGTCACCAAAATAGTTTTCTTGCCCGCTTCTAAACCGAAATCGACCAAAGCCTCCCCCTTTTTACCTTCAATATCTACCGACGCACGACGAATAGGATTTCCGGTCAATAACACCTTTTCTTTTGCAAAGAACTGATCCATCCCCTCATAGGCAACACAGACTTTCTTAGCTTTCTTGCCTAGGCTCTTGTTTGTTTTTCCAGCAAACGAATTCTGTTCCTGGATCAACGTAGGTACCCCCATCATATTTGCCATCATCAACAACGGGCCGGAAGCATAGCCACCGACACCTACAGCAACGTCCGCTTTAAAATCCTTAATAATTTTTCTTGCCTTCAACAAACTATCCAGCATCTTAAAGGGCAAGGACAGATTTTTCAGCAAAGATGAACGGTTGAACCCTTGGATATTCAGACCTATGATCGTATAGCCTGCGGCTGGCACTTTCTCCATCTCCATCTTTCCTTCAGCTCCAACAAATAGGATTTCAACATCGGGCTCAATACGACGCAAAGCATTAGCAATTGCTATCGCAGGGAAGATATGCCCTCCCGTACCGCCACCACTGATAATTACTTTATGCGCCATTTTATTCGTATTTAGTAATGAGTATTGAGATAGGAGATTTTAATCCCGTAACTCTCCCCTCCTTAACTTTGTAACTCTATTACTTTGTAACCTTATAACTATATAACCTTATAACTATATAACCTTGTAACCTTATTAACTTAATAATCAAATTGAACCGACGACAACCCTTTTAGGTTTTATCACCTCATCCAATTCTTCTTTACCTTTTAATTCTTCAATATTTCTACTCACAGACAGAATAATCCCTAGTGCTACTGATGTAAACAAAATAGATGTACCACCCATACTCACCAATGGAAGCGGAACTCCTGTCACCGGTCCTAATCCTACAGCCACCGCCATATTTGCAAGAGCCTGTATTGTTAGGCTAAACCCTAAACCTGCGGCCAAAAATGCCCCGAATGCACGTGGACTCATCGTTACGATACGAATACAACGGTACATCAAAGCCAAATACAAGAACAATAGAATCACACCACCCATCGTACCATATTCTTCAATTATAATCGCGAATATGAAATCCGAATAAGGGTGCGGTAATACGTTACGTTGCACACTATTTCCTGGACCTTTTCCAAATACCCCACCTGTCGCAATAGCGATTTTCGCATTATTTGCCTGATAGTTTTTATCCTCTTGAAAAGGAACATTCGTCTCGTGTACTTCCTCCGTCTTAAAAAATCCTTCAATACGGCTGAAATAAGTAGCCCGACGTGGACCTATTGAAATTACTATTATCCCCAATACTACTACACCGGCCGTAACCAAAGCAATCTGCTTAAACGAAATACGACCAATCAACAACAAAAGAACGCTGGTTCCGAAAAGCATTACTGCTGTAGACAAGTTGGCCCAAGCAATCAAAACAAACACCACACACACCGCCCCCATAATAGGGACAAAAGATTTCTTGACATCCTTAATCTCCTCTTGCTTACGGGATAACATACGGGCCAAAAAAGTAATTAAAGCCAGTTTGGCCAAATCCGAAGTCTGAAATGTCTGATTGATAACCGGAATCGTAACCCATCGCGATGCCTCATTCACTGAACTACCGAAAATCAACGTATATAACAGTAAAGGGATTGTAATAACCATCAGTATCTTCGAAATACCCGCGTACCATTTGTAATCCAACTTATGGGACAAATACATCAAAAGCAAACCCACTGCTACAATAGAAAAATGTTTAAACAGATACAGCTCCGTCCCTTTTCCTTCTTTATAAGCCAACGTACCTACAGAACTATAAACAGCAAGCAAAGACCACCCTGATAGAATTATCACGATAATCCAGATCCACTTGTCTCCTTTTAGCTTTGCAAATATCTGTTCCATTATCTTTTTTCCTCTGTTATCGAGTTTTCAGGTGCCCCTGTTATCGAGTGATCGAGTTATCCTGTTATCAAGTTAACTTGTTCACTCGTTAACTTGTTAACCTCTTAACTACCTACCTTACAACGCCATTACAGCATCTTTAAATTTATCTCCTCGCTCTTCGTAATTTTTAAACCAATCAAAACTTGCGCAAGCAGGTGATAACAATACGGTATCTCCCTTTTTAGCAAGATGCGATGCGATCTGTACTGCATCATCCATTGAAGCACTGTTTACAATCACGTCCACCTCATCTTCAAATGCATCATGGATGCGTGAGGTATCCTTACCGATACAGATAATCGCTTTAACTTTTTGCTTCACTAAATCGCGCAACATATCATAATCATTTCCTTTATCCACCCCTCCTAACAGAAGAACGATATCTGGCGAAAAACTCTCCAACGCGTACCATACCGAATTCACGTTGGTAGCTTTGGAATCATTGATATAATTGACACCTCCTATAAATGCCACATGCTCCAATCGGTGCGGTATATTGACATAAGAGCCCATACTCTCCTTCATCGTCTGATTGCGCAACTCTTGTACTTTAGCGACCAAACCCGACGCCATATTATTGTACACGTTGTGTCTTCCCTGTAATGATAACTCTTCAATATTCATCGCAAATATCTCTCTATTAGGTATGTTAATTATTAAATCTTTCTTCTCGTTTAAATATGCACCTTTCGACACCACATCTTCCTGTGTCATAGGTAGCATCATTGCTTTTATATCAAATCTCGGCAGCGCTTTGACGGTCTCTTCATCATCGCTACAGTAGATAAAGAAATCGTTAGCCGTTTGATTTTGAATCACCCTGAACTTCGAGTTCACATAGTTTTCCATCTTGTAATCGTAGCGATCCAAATGGTCTGGAGTGATATTCAACAATACAGCCACATCAGCTCTAAAATGATACATATCGTCCAGCATAAAACTCGATATCTCCAAGACGTACACATCGAAATCTGCACGCGCCACCTGTAGAGCGAAACTTTTTCCGATATTGCCCGCCAAGCCCACATTAAGGCCTGCCTTCTCCAACATATAGTGAGTCAACATCGTCGTAGTCGACTTCCCGTTTGACCCTGTAATACAGATTAACCGCGCATCGGTATACTGTGCCGCAAATTCGATTTCCGAGATAAGTGGAATACCAGCTTCTCTCAGCTTTTTTATTAAGGGCGCTTTTTCCGGAATACCTGGGCTCTTGACAACCACATCTGCATTCAAAATAGCTGTCTCAGTGTGCTGACCGCTCTCAAAAGCGATTCCTTCATCTTGCAACTGCTTCTGATAAGATGCAGCTATCACCCCAAGGTCGGACACGAATACATCAAACCCCTTATCCTTACCAAGGATAGCAGCTCCAACACCGCTCTCTCCTGCTCCCAGAATTACTAAGCGACCTTGCTGTGGATAATATGTATCTGCAATATTTGCCATCTTATCTAACTTTCAACGTTACTATGGTTAAAATCGCCAGGATAACACCCACAATTACAAATCGGGTTACAATCTTGGCTTCGTGATATCCCTTCTTTTGGTAATGATGATGCAATGGAGACATTAAGAAAATGCGTCGCCCTTCACCAAACTTCTTCTTTGTATACTTAAAATAGGACACCTGTGTAATAACCGAGACCAACTCAATCAGGAACACACCACACAACACCGGAATCAACAGTTCCTTGCGGATCAGGATAGCAAATGCCGCGATATTACCTCCAATCATCAACGATCCCGTATCTCCCATAAATACCTGTGCAGGGTAAGCATTGTACCACAAAAAACCCGTACATGCACCGATAAATGCTCCAGCGAAAATCACCAGCTCACCCGAATTCGGGATGTACATGATATTCAGATAATCCGAGAAGATAATATTACCCGACACATACGCTAGTATCGCGAGGGTAATCCCTATAATCGCCGACGTCCCCGTTGCCAATCCATCTATACCATCCGTTATATTCGCTCCATTCGATACTGCTGTCACAATAAATACGACAACAAATAGGAATAAGAAAAAAGTAGGCCACTTACCTTCTAAACCAACAACATCCAATACCTTGGAATAGTCAAACTCATTATTCTTATAAAATGGAATGTTCGTCTTTGTTGACTTCACATTTTCCGCATATGTCTTTTCGCCAGTCTGTGGATTAATAATCACCTCAACAGGTCGTGATGAACTCGGGTTTGTCACCTGCTCCCGCACGACGATATCTGGGTGAAAGTACATTGTTATAGCGATCAGCGTACCTAAGCCCACTTGACCAATAACCTTGAATCGACCAGCCAATCCTTCTTTGTTCTTCCGGAACACCTTGATATAATCATCCAAAAAACCAATAGCCCCCATCCAAAGGGTCGTAATGATCATAATGATAACATAGATATTATCCAGCTTAGCAAACAACAATGTCGGGATAAGAATACCTGCTATGATAATCAATCCTCCCATAGTTGGTGTACCTTGTTTCTTTTTCTCCCCTTCTAGCCCTAGGTCACGAATAGTCTCACCAACTTGTTTTTTGTGCAGCAACCGGATTAAACGGCTACCAAAGACGGTGGTAATAATCAAAGAGACAATAACCGCCATTGCCGTCCTAAACGAGATGTACTGAAACAACCCTGCCCCAGGAATATGCAAGTGTTCTTGTAACCAATTAAATAAGTAATACAACATCGGCTCTTATTATTGTTCGTTAAATGTATTTTCCAGTTCTTCACGATCATCAAAATGATGACGCACACCATTGATCTCTTGATATTTCTCGTGTCCCTTTCCGGCAATCAGCACGATATCCCCTGGCGATGCCAAGTGGCAGGCTGCGCGGATAGCCTCTCTCCGGTCCGAGATACTAAATGTATTTTTCTTTTTATCAGCAGGTATCCCCGCTTCCATTTCCTTGATAATAGCAAGCGGATCCTCCGTACGCGGATTATCCGAAGTAATGATAACCTTATCACTATACTTCAAAGCTACTTTAGCCATTTCAGGGCGTTTTGTCCGATCGCGGTCTCCACCACAGCCCAACACCGTAATAATCTGCTGTGTTCCGGTGCGCAGTTGCTGAATTGTCTCCAGCACATTCTCCACTGCATCTGGTGTATGGGCATAATCGACCACACCAACAATCCCCTTAGCCGAACGCACTGTCTCAAATCGTCCTTCAGCACCTGTAATCTCGCTCAACGCAGTCAGCACTTTTAAAGTCTCTTGCTCCAACAGAATCGCGGCACCATATACCGCCAAAATATTATAAGCATTAAATCCGCCCACCAATTTGACCCAGACCTCTTGTCCATCAATCTGCAGCAACATACCATCAAAATGACTTTCTATTACCTTAGCCTTAAAGTCTGCCATACTCTGCAGGCCATAAGTCTTGCGGTGTCCAAAAGTATTTTGCAACATCACTGCTCCATTTTTATCATCGATATTGGTCAATGCAAAAGCATAGCGATCCAACTCGTCGAAAAAGCACTTCTTCGCTTTTATATAGTTACTAAACGTTTTATGGAAATCCAGGTGATCATGCGTGATATTCGTAAATATCCCACCAGCAAACCGCAGACCTGCTATACGTTGTTGTACCACAGCATGCGAGCTCACTTCCATAAAGCAGTAATCACAGCCCTCTTCCACCATTTCCCGTAGCAACTGATTCAGCGCCACTGGATCCGGTGTCGTATGTGTAGCCGGAATAATACGGTCACCGATTCTATTCTCAACAGTAGACAATAGCCCAACCTGATACCCCAAATGATCAAATAAATTAAATAACAAGGTAGCTACCGTAGTCTTCCCATTTGTACCTGTCACTCCTACCAACTTCAAATCCTTGGATGGGTTTCCATAAAAATTCCCAGCAATCAGCCCCAATACATAAGCGCTATCATTGATTAATAGGTAGGTTACCCCCTCCAACATTTCGGTAGGCAACTCTTCAACGACAATAGCAGCAGCCCCTGCAGCCCCCACTTTATCTACAAAGAGGTGACCATCTGTATGCACACCACGAACCGCTACAAAGAGCGCCCCATCTTTCACTTCTCGAGAATCAAAGCACACCGAAGCAATCTCCACTTCGAGCGAACCTTCAACCTGTATAACAGGCACCGCATGCAATAATTCTTTTAATATCATATCTAATTCAATTGAAGTGCAACATTAGTCCCTATTTTCAATTTTTCACCCGGCACCAGCGATTGGGAAATCACTTTCCCTTTTCCACCGACCTGGCTTTTGAAGCCCGCATTCTCCATCGTATATAGCGCATCGATCAGTCCCATCCCAACTACATTTGGCACTACTCCTTCACGCACCGATACCTCAATAAAAGGCACCCCTTTTTTTGAAGTATCTGTCGCTGCACCTTGTGCTATCGAATTCCAGTTATAAGACGTAAAGCCCAAAGCTTCGTACACTTTTGTCGAAGCTTCCTTTGAACCCGCTAATGTAAGCGGCGTCTTTACTCCTGCAACATTCACATTACGTTTCGCAAATGAACCATGCAAGGATAAATCATTTGCGTACACCATATCAGCCAACTCTTTAAATACAGGTCCTGCGACCGAACCTCCATAATAGCCATTACGTGGATTACGAATCACCACAATCATTGAGTACTTCGGATTTTCAGCTGGAAAATATCCTGCGAAAGAAGACTGATATCTTCTCTGTCCATAGCCTCGTGCATTATCTGCCATTTGTGCCGTTCCCGTTTTTCCGGCCGAAGTATACAGCGGGCTCGTCAGTTTCTTACCCGTCCCCACCGTCATCACCCCCTCTAACATACGCTGCATTTTTGTAATCGCACTTTTAGAAGCCATCTGCTTATTTATAACACGTGCTTCAAACTTCTCCACTGTATTTCCCAAATGTCTTATCTCTTTCACAAACAAAGGCGCTACCATCTTACCATCATTAGCAACACCATTATACAACACCAATGTCTGCAATGGCGTAAGCAACAACTCATATCCATAAGCCATCTGTATCAAGGACAACTTACTCCAACTTCTATTTTTCGGCGTCTTTACCACGGGCTTTCCCTCTCCTGGAATCTGCAGGTGCAAAGGCTCATTCAATCCCCAACTATGCAGTTTTGAAGTAAACTTGGAGGGATTATCTCCATACTTCAGGTTGATCAACTTCGTTATTGCCACATTGGACGATGCCTCGAAACCTTCTTTGGCCGTCATCATCGATTTCTTTGGAGCATGCGAATCCCGAATCGTATGCGAAGGCACTTTATAGGTACCATTCCCTACATCGACCATGGTGTTTGTATCAATCAAACCGTCATCCAAAGCCACCAAGTAAGAAGCCAATTTGAATGTCGACCCCGGATCTGCAGATTGTGCTATTGCATAATTAAACTTCTCTCGGTACTCGCCATCCGTATCTTTTGTGAAATTAGCAATCGCCCGCACCTCTCCTGTAGCTACCTCCATTAGGATAACACAGCCCTCATCAGCATTCGACGTTTTCATCTGTTTACCCAGAGCGCGTTGCGCCATGTCCTGCATATTGACATCAATAGTCGCGATGATATCTGAACCATCCACAGGAGCAACCTCCACTTCACGATTCAAAGGAACCCACACCCCTCCTGCAATACGTTGCATCATTTGCGCTCCACTCTTTCCTTCAATATAATCACCATAAGCACCTTCCAGTCCTACGCGATATTCATCATTTTTATAACCGATAGTCCGCGCAGCCAAATTAGTAAATGGTAAGATGCGTTTATTTTGCCTTACCGAAACCATACTACTCGAAAACCGGGACTTACCCTCCCTAAAGGTTCGCATCAACGGAAAAGTCTTTAAAACCTTCAAATCCTGATGCGAAACACCTCGCTTGATTAAGACGTAGCGTTGTTTCTTACTACGTGCTTCTTTCAGCATATTCAAATATTGCCGCGATGACTTATCTTTGAAGAACCCAGCCAGCTTTATTGCCAGAGAGTCCACCTTCAAATTAAACACATCGTTACGCTCGACCGGAATAGCCATCGCATCAAACCGGATTTCATACTCAGGTACCGAGGTAGCCAAAAGACTACCGTCGTTAGAAAAAATATTTCCCCTTGCCGCCTCTACAACACGCTCTTGAATAGTTAAACTGTCCGCAATCGCCTTCCATTCCTTTCCATCCACATATTGCAAGTGAAGCATCTTGGCAAACACAGCCAAGGCCCCAAAGACCATAAGCCCGAAAGCCAGGTACACTCTTACCAATATGGACTTTCTAATATTCATGCTACCTAAGCGTTATTCTATCTTTCTTCTTTTAAAACTTCAAGTTTTATAGGTGGTTCCGTACGCTCTTTCAAGCCTAAGGTATCCGCCCTCTTTGCAATCTCCGTCTGCGTCGTCAGTTTCATCAACTCCGCAGACAGGGACTTATAATCCCAACTCAACTCCTTCACTTCCCTACCCAACCGATCAATCTGCCGCACCGTGCGCTCGGCCAAATGCCGATTTGATATATATATTAATGTCAACAGAACCAAGAAAGCAACAAAGGGCAGATTCTTTGTAACCAAGTAGGTAGAAATTCTACCAGGAGAGAAAATTGTCCGGATAAAATCCTGTGTCTCCTCTACTTTTTCCTCTACCGCATCAGACATTTCTTCTTGAACATCTTCACTCAACTCCTTATTACGTATCGTGTTTTTTCTAGACATCCCTGTTTATTTAATACGTCCGACTTATGCCAAACGCCATTATTATCTCTCACCTAAGCAAGCTTCTCAGCAACCCTCAACTTCGCGCTTCTCGATCTATTATTTTCAGCAAGCTCCGCTTCAGATGCTGTAATCGCCTTACGCGTCACAATCTTAAACGGTTTAATTTCATTTCCAAAAAAATCTTTCTCCACCTCACCCTTAAACTTACCTTTCAGCATAAAATTCTTGACCAACCTATCTTCCAATGAATGATAAGACATCACAACCAATCTACCCTCAGGCTTCAACACTGAAATGGTGTGCAACAAAAACTCCTGCAATGCCTCCAGCTCTTTATTCACTTCGATACGCAAAGCCTGAAAAACCTGCGCATGATATTTATGTTCCTTTCCACGAGGCACCATCTTCTTTATAACCTCTTTAAGCTCAGCAACAGTCTCGATAGATTTTGTCAAGCGCGCCGTCACAATCGTTTTTGCCAGAGACTTTGCATTCTGCACCTCCCCATACATCCCAAAAATCCGGTGCAGCTCTTCCTCTGGATAGGTATTCAGCACCTTGCGCGCATCCAAATCCGACACCTGATCCATGCGCATATCCAGATCAGCATCAAAACGAATTGAAAAGCCACGTTCGGCATCATCAAATTGATGCGAAGAAACACCCAAATCCGCCAATACACCGTCCACCTGCCGAATTCCCTCTAAACGGAGCGAATTTTTCAAAAACCTAAAATTTTGATGAACCAACACAAAGCGCTCATCGTCGATTTTATTACGCAATGCATCCGGATCCTGATCAAAAGCAATCAAACGACCACTTGGACCTAGATGCTTCAGAATTTCCTTAGAATGTCCGCCACCTCCAAAAGTCACATCCACATACACCCCATCCGGCTTAATAGCCAACCCCTCCATACACTCGTGGAGCATAACCGGAACATGATATACTTCTTCGCTAGCCATCTAAACCTCCAAAATCTAAACTTCCCATTACTTCCTCAGCCAACGCAGAGAAATCCTCTCCATCCCCCAAATCCATTTTCTCATCGTATACCGCTTTCGGCCAAACCTCCACCTTGTCAAACTGACAAGCCAACACTACATCTCCCTCAATATTCGCGTAATCCAAAAGCACTTTTGGCAACAACACACGCCCAGCCGAATCCAAAGACAAAATAGTCGCCCCTCGCATAAACTGACGGACAAACTCCCTGTTCTTCGCATTAAACGTATTCAACTTTGAAATTTTAGCAGCTTGTTTATCCCATTCCTCTCGCGTATAAATAACAAGATTCTTATCAAAACCTCTATTCACAATAAGTCCCTCCTGCTCCACATCCGGCAATTGCCGTTTGAGCGCAGCGGGAACCACCAATCTACCTTTGGCGTCCAACTTACATTCGAATTCTCCGATGAGCTGAATCATTGAGCTAATTATGCTAAATTATATTTCAAATGTAAAAGTATACACTTTCCCCCACAATCCCCCACAATCCCCCACAAAAAAGTTTTCCACATAGAATTTAATCTACAAAGCACCTAAAAAAAGTACGCTGAGTCTCAAAAAAAGCACCTAATTACTGATTATCAATAAAATCCAAAAATCCATATTTCATAAGCACCAGCAACACAACAAGTAACACCAATACGCAAAAACCTTAAAAAAAACACACTTTTTTAAAAACTGTGGGGCAAAGTGGTAGGTCCTAAAACTTGAAATTATTAATTGCCCATCATTCGTTATTCTCCTTCAAATCCAATAATTTTGCACATTAGCCATTGGCAATGCGAGATGCTACCCTTGGCATAATTTTAGTTTTTAAGTTTTTACCTTATATAATGTATAGAAGTCATAATTGTGGCGAGCTACGTGTAGCCGATGTCAACAAAGAAATTACGCTTTCGGGTTGGGTTCAAAAGAGCCGGGATAAAGGTTTTATGATCTGGGTAGACCTTCGGGACAGATACGGAATCACACAGCTTATTTTTGATGAAGTACGCACCTCTACTGAAGTAATGAAGTTGGCAAAGTCGTTAAGCCGCGAATATGTTATTCAAGTAAAAGGAACGGTTATCGAGCGTGAGTCCAAAAACGCGAATCTCGCTACAGGAGAAATTGAAGTGCTAGTCACTGAACTGACAATTTTAAATGAGGCACAGCTTCCCCCTTTCACTATTGAAGATGAAACAGACGGTGGTGAAGATATCCGTATGAAATACCGTTATCTTGATATTCGCCGCAATCCGGTCAAGAATAGTTTATTATTTAGACACAAGGTAACCCAATCGGTCAGAAATTACCTTTCCAACCTTGACTTCTGCGAGATCGAAACCCCATACCTTATTAAGTCTACACCTGAAGGTGCTCGCGACTTCGTGGTTCCTTCACGCATGAACCCTGGACAATTCTATGCACTTCCACAATCTCCACAAACCTTCAAACAACTATTGATGGTCGGTGGTATGGACAAATATTTCCAGATTGTAAAATGCTTTAGGGATGAAGACCTTCGTGCAGACCGTCAACCGGAATTCACGCAGATTGACTGCGAAATGTCTTTCATTGAACAAGAAGATATCCTGAATGTATTTGAAGGACTGACTAGACATTTATTAAAATCAATTCACAATATTGATATCGACGCTTTCCCACGTATGACTTTTGACGAAGCGATGCGCAAATACGGTAACGACAAACCAGACATCCGTTTCGGAATGGAGTTTGGCGAATTAAACGCTGTAGCACAGCACAAAGAGTTTGCGGTATTTAATAACGCAGAACTTGTCGTCGGTATCGCTGTACCTGGAGCTGCCAGCTACACACGTAAAGAGATCGACGGTCTAATCGACTGGGTAAAACGTCCTCAGGTAGGTGCGTTGGGCATGGTTTATGTCAAATGCGAAACTGATGGCTCGTTCAAATCTTCAGTAGATAAATTTTATGACCAAGAGGATCTGAAAAAATGGGCCGAAGCTACCGGTGCAAAAGCCGGAGATCTTATTTTGGTATTGTCCGGACCTGCAAATAAAACACGTGCTCAACTGAGCGCATTGCGTATGGAACTGGGTAACCGTATGGGACTACGTAAGCCAGATGAATTTGCCCCACTATGGGTAGTCGACTTCCCATTATTGGAATGGGACGAAGACAGCAGTCGCTTTCACGCGATGCACCACCCATTCACCTCTCCTAAAAAAGAGGACATGCACCTGCTCGATACCGACCCGGGTAAAGTCAGAGCTAATGCTTACGACTTAGTATTGAATGGTAACGAAATCGGTGGTGGGTCTATCCGTATCCACGACAAAGAAACGCAAGCCTTGATGTTCAAGCACCTTGGTTTTACAGCCGAACAAGCACAAGAACAATTTGGTTTCTTGATGAATGCATTTCAATACGGAGCTCCTCCACACGGTGGGTTAGCTTTTGGATTGGATCGTCTTACAGCTATATTGGGTGGACAGGAAACCATCCGCGACTTTATTGCTTTCCCTAAAAACAACTCGGGTCGAGATGTCATGATTGATGCTCCAGCCCAGATAGACCAGGCCCAGCTCGAAGAATTGAGTCTTGCCTTAAATATTAAAGCATAATAAAAACTCCCGCTGTATTGCAGCGGGAGTTTTTATTAATACCCATCAAAACGGGCACGAAAGCGCATTATCGTGTCAATTAAAATATACACTTTCAGAAAAAAAAGAGTAGTTTTACCACATGGCTCAAAACGTTGCAGAGAAATTTTTAAAAGACAGCACGACAAAATCCTTTGACCTCCGTCACCGCGAAATTATCAATAACAACATTGACAAATACGAGGTGGCTTTTGAGAAAGGAAAAAGTAAGTTTATGGATTTAAATAATTCCAGAACTAAAGCAAATCTGATAAAATGGCGCGTAATGGAAAACCTTGACAAGTACCTCTTGGATTTCGAAGCCAATTTTACGCACAACGGTGGCAAGGTCATCTGGGCCAACGATGCCGAGGAAGCGCGTCAGGAAATTTGGAAAATAATGGAGAAGCACAACGCTAAATCCGTAATAAAATCCAAATCCATGGCCACCGAGGAGATTGAACTCAACCACTTTCTTCAGGAGAGAGGTGTAGAGACTATAGAAAGCGATCTAGGTGAGTATATCATCCAATTGCTCAATCAAAAACCGTATCACTTTGTGACTCCTGCCATGCACCTAAGCTTGGAGGACATCGCAAAGTTATTTCACGAAAAATTTGACACCCCTCTAGACGCAACTGCCGAGCAATTGACCATGAAGGCACGCGAGCTACTACGGTCACACTATACGAGAGCAGATATCGGAATTACCGGAGCCAATTTCCTGATCTCTGATACAGGTAGCATTGCTATTACGGAGAATGAAGGCAATGCTCGTCTCACCACCACATTTCCGAAGATACATATTGCCGTTGTCGGCATAGAGAAGGTAATCCCCAGCATTTCGGATCTCGATTTATTCTGGCCTTTACTTGCTTCACATGGAACAGGACAAAATCTCACCGTATACAACAGCATCCTGAGCGGTCCAAGAATGGATACCGACACAGATGGCCCCGATGAGATGTATGTAATCCTTCTGGACAATGGTCGTACTGACCTTTTAGAAAAGAAAGAACAACGTCAAGGGCTATACTGCATACGCTGTGGCTCCTGCCTGAATGTCTGCCCTGTATATCAGAATATAGGAGGACATAGTTACGAAACGACCTACCAAGGTCCGATTGGTTCATTAATATCACCACACCTGAATGGCATGAAAGAATTCAAACACCTTTCTTATGCCTCCAGTCTATGTGGCAAGTGTACCGAAGTATGCCCTGTAGGCATCGACATACACAATATGCTCTTGCACAACAGAAGAGATGCCGTCCAAGAAAATCTTACTACTGCAAACGAAAAACGCATGTGGAAAGGCTTTGCCTATATGATTCAAAAGCGTCGCCTGCTTGATTTTTTTGGAGGGAAATTCAAAAACTTCTTCATGCGCAATTTCTTCAAGAAAGCTTGGGGAGACAAACGTGCGTTACCGGATTTCCCTAAGAAATCATTTGCACAGCAATGGAAAGATAAAGAAAAGCATTCATAAAAAAAGCGAGCCTAGGCTCGCTTTTTTTATGAATGCTTTTAATCTATGTATTCAAATCCGGTGTAAGGTACTAACACTGCAGGAATTTTAATCCCCTTATCGGTTTGATTATTTTCTAAAATAGAGGCTACGATACGCGGAAGCGCCAATGCTGAACCATTCAACGTATGCGCCAACTGCATTTTGCCGTCTTCATTTTTAAAACGCACTTTCAATCGATTGGACTGATAGGTTTCAAAGTTAGAAACCGAAGACACCTCCAACCAACGCTCCTGCGCTGCACTATAAACCTCCATATCATAGGTAAGCGCTGCTGTAAAGCTCATATCTCCACCGCAAAGACGAAGCACGCGGTAAGGCAATTCCAATTTCTGCAATAACCCTTGGATATAATTACTCATTTCCTCGATGACCTCATACGATTTATCTGGATGCACAATCTGAACAGCTTCAACTTTATCAAATTGGTGCAGACGGTTCAAGCCGCGCACATGCGCTCCGTAAGAACCCGCCTCTCTACGGAAACAAGGCGTATACGCACAGTGTCTGATCGGGAACTGCTCTTCTTTTACGATTACATCGCGGTACAGATTCGTTACCGGCACCTCTGCTGTAGGAATCAAATAAAAATCATCGTTTGTCACGTGATACATCTGTCCCTCTTTATCCGGCAATTGTCCTGTTGCGAAAGCAGATGCCTCATTTACTAAAACTGGCACTTCTACCTCTGTATATCCTGCTGCACCTGCCTGATCCAAAAAGTAATTGATCAACGCACGTTGCAAACGCGCTCCCTTACCTTTATATACAGGAAATCCTGCGCCTGTCACTTTTACTCCCAGCTCTAAATCGACGATATCATACTTGGTCAACAACTCCCAGTGTGGCAACTTGGTCTCACCCAAATCAGGAATATCACCATGCGTCAGCACCACCTCATTCTCTTCAGGAGTTATCCCCACCGGCACCGAACTGTGCGGAAGATTAGGCAGCTGTACGATCTTGCTGTTAAGCTCCTGCTCCACTTGAGACAAGCGTTCTGTAAACTCTTTGATCTGCTCTTTATATCCCGAGGATTTTGCTTTAACCGATTCAGCTTCTTCTTTCTTTCCCTGACGCATCAAATCACCAATTTGCTTAGCGGAGGAATTTGCTTCTGCAGCAATCGCATCGGATTCACTTTGAATCTGACGGCGTTGTTCATCCAAGCTAATGATCTCATCAACCAAAGCTACATCTTTAAAGTTTTTCACAGCCAATCTTTCGATGACCGTATCCCTGTTTTCGCGGATATAATTTAACTGCAACATATATTTTGAGTTTTATGAGGCAAAGATAAGAAGTCTCTTCGTCAAAAAATTACTTTTTGAGCCTTTTCCTTAAAATCTTTACCTTTGACTATGCTATACTTAGTCCCTACCCCCATCGGCAACTTAGAGGATATGACCTTTAGAGCGATACGTATTCTAAAGGAGTCTGACCTTATTCTTGCTGAAGACACACGCACAAGTGCGCCCTTACTAAAGCACTTTGGCATAGAAAAGAAAGTCTTTGCGCACCATCAACACAATGAGCACAAAGCTGTTGCCGAGATTATTCGTTTTTTAAAAGAAGGACAACAGATCGCATTGATTTCAGATGCAGGAACGCCGGCTATCTCTGACCCTGGTTTTTTACTGGTCCGTGAAGCCATTAAAGAAGGCATCACAGTACAATGCCTACCAGGAGCAACGGCCTTTGTACCCGCGCTGGTCAATTCGGGGCTTCCCAATGACAAGTTCTGCTTTGAAGGCTTTCTTCCTGTCAAAAAGGGTAGACAGACACGCATGAAACAACTTGCTGAAGAAAAAAGAACAATGATTTTTTATGAATCGCCACATCGCTTACTCAAAACCATCGAAGAGTTTATGACTTACTTTGGAGAAGAAAGACAAGCATCGATATCCCGTGAACTCAGCAAGCTGTACGAGGAGACACAACGCGGCACATTAGCTGAACTAAAAACCTATTTCGAAAACAACCCAATCAAGGGAGAATTTGTGTTTTGCGTAGCCGGATTAGAATAGCGCACCTTCGGCAGGATAAAAGTTTTATTACACATTAGTGAATACAACGCATTTTAGTTAAGTTTACTAATAGATTAGTTTACATATTGATCACTATCATTCGATAAAAAAATGAGTTTAGATAAGTATATACAAGACGGGCAAGACCTTAAAGTTGTAGAAAAAATACACAGCAAGATTGTCGATATGCTGACCCATGGGGAGGCCCTTAGTTACATCGCTTTACAAAAAAAACCTGCTGTAACCTTATTACCCGATAGCATAGCCATCAGCAACAAACGGATTTTCCTATGTGAATTCACGAAATTGGGCTTAGCTACAAACTTCGAAATTTTCTCGTGGAAAGACATCAAGGATATCGCTTTCAAAGAAGAGATATTTGGATCCAAGGTCACTGTTATTCCATTTACAGGAGAGAACCTGAGCATAGATTACATCCCAAAAACACAGGCGCGCAAACTGTACCAGTTGATCAAGGAAGCATTAGAAAATGTCAAAATTGAAAATGAGGAACCTGCAGTCAAACCTGTAGTTCCTATCCGCGACCTATATGAGGAGCCTAAGCGAGAAATCCCTGCGCCTATCACACCTGTTTTTGAAACACCGGCACCTGTCGCACAGCCGATTGTCGAGCGCCCAGTAGTTGTCCCTGAAGAAACAAAAGCAGAACCTACTCCTGTATTCGAGAGAACAGAACCATCGCCAGCAAAAGTCGAGGTAGAAGAGGATGAGTTAACATTAAAACTGAAGAAACTGAAAGGACTCTTTGACAAACAATTGATCTCCCAAGCGGAGTACGAAAGTAAGAAAGCCGAAATTCTCTCTCAGTTATAGTATAGCACGTGAAACAAAACTATTTACTGGCACTACTCAGCGCCTTTATGCTTTGGCTTGCATGGCCACCAGTCCCTTATACCGGACTTCTGCTATTGGTAGCATTCGTTCCCCTATTGGTTGCAGTCGAGAATATCATTCGTGGCAACTACAACAAAAAAGGAACGAAAATATTTCAAGTCAGTTTTTTGACAGGCCTTGTCTGGAACACCGCATCGATTTATTGGGTATTCAATGCGATGAATGCCTTTCTTCCTGCAATAGTATCGCTAGGTATTGCATTGATTCCCTTTGCCCTTGCTCCCCTATTGATGGCACTAGTCTTTAGATTATACTATCAGTTGCGCAAGCGCCGACATATCGCCGTGAGTTTTGTAGGCCTTGTATCCCTCTGGATGGGCTATGAGTACCTGCATCAAAGCTGGGGCCTGGCTTTTCCATGGATGAATCTAGGGAATGGTCTCTCCAATGTACATCAATTGGTACAGTGGTACAGTATTACCGGTGTTTATGGCGGTACACTATGGATTTGGTTAACGAATATTTTTGTATTCCTCTATTATTGGCAATACAAAGAAAAGGTCGCTGCATTTTCTCAAAAGAAGCTAATTATCAGCATCCTAACTATCGTATTATTACCAATAGGGATTTCATTGTTCCAATACTTTACCTACGAAGAACACATCAATCCTTCGGAAGTCGTCGTTGTACAGCCTAATATAGACCCGTATCAAAAATTTGGCTCCATCACACCTGAACAGCAATTAGACAAATTGTTTGAACTTTCGGCAAGTGTCGCCAAACCCAATACGGAATTCTTCCTATGGCCCGAGACCGCTATTTCGGACCGCAACGGTATCAATGAAGAAGATTTCAGGGAGTACCCTGCTTACGAAAAAAGCGTTTCCTTTTTAGAGAAATACCATAATGGTAATATTCTGTCGGGTATTGAGAGCTACCTCATCTACCCGGATCAGAAAACATTAACTGCACGTCCCTTTGGCAACAAATATCTGGATAGCTTCAATGCCGCAGTATTGATCGATGGCTCTAGCAAAGTCCAATTTTACCATAAGTCCAAATTAGTCCCCGGTGTAGAGCAAATGCCTTTTGGCCAGGCTCTTTCCTTTATGAAGCCACTTTTCGAACATTTTGGCGGTACCACAGGAGGCTACGGCTCTGATAAAGAACCCTCTGTATTTTATAGCCAAAGTGGTATAGGCGCTGCTCCTGTGATTTGCTACGAATCCATCTGGGGCGAATATGTAGCCGAATACACTAAAAAAGGAGCACAATTTATCGCCATCGTCACCAATGATGGTTGGTGGAAAAACACTTCGGGCAAAGACCAGCATCTCGCCTATGCCAAGCTAAGAGCTATTGAAAATAGACGTTGGGTCGCACGCTCCGCCAATACTGGGATATCGGGATTCATCAATCAACGTGGAGACATTGTACAGCATACCCAATGGTGGGTCCCTGCGGCACTCACACAAGAAATCAATCTGAACGAAGAGCTGACCATCTATACAAAATACGGTGACCTGATTGCTTATCTAGGATTATGGGGTTGTCTAGTTAGTGTCGTATTAATAGCAATTCCAGCGGCTACGCGCAAGAAGCTTTCTTGATTGCAGTACGTCACGAACATACTCTTTCAGAAAAAAATATAAATAAATACACACACAATAGTTAATTTTGTAACTATGCAAGTATATCTAGACAACGCAGCTACCACAGCCATTGACCCAGCAGTCATTGAGGTAATGGTAGCTACCATGCAAAATGACTTTGGGAACCCTTCTTCTATACACACGCACGGTCGTCAGGTAAAGACTATTGTAGAAAAGGCCCGCAAAACTATTGCAAATTTACTACATGCTTCTCCGTCGGAGATTTTCTTCACATCAGGAGGAACTGAAGCAGACAATATGGCGATTGTCCGATCCATAGAAGATTTTGGAATCACGCACGCCATCACGTCTCCTATAGAACATCATGCGGTGCTCCATACGCTAGAAGAGCTAGAGAAAATAGGCAAAATACACCTGGATTTTCTACGTGTAGATAGCGAAGGACACATTGATCTACAGCACCTCGAGGAATTATTAGAAAAAAATCCCCGCAGCTTCGTTTCGATCATGCAGGCCAACAATGAGATTGGTAATCTTACTGATTTACATAAAGTGTCCGAGATTTGCCAACGCTATGATGCGCTGTTACATTCAGACACCGTACAGACGATGGGGCATTATCCCCACAATTTGTCAGAACTAAAAATTGACTTCATCACTGGAGCTGGCCACAAATTCCACGGTCCTAAAGGAGTTGGTTTCTTATACATCAATGGTAAGAATAAAATAAAACCATTAATCTACGGGGGAGCCCAAGAACGAAATATGCGTGGTGGCACCGAAAACATATATGGTATTGCGGGTATTGCTAAGGCACTGGAAATTGCCTACAGCAATATGGAAGAGCACCATGCCTATATACAGGAGTTAAAGAGCTACATGATAGACGAATTAACGAAAGCTATTCCTGACATTCGATTCAATGGTTGTATAGATCCCAAACAATCCCTATACACTGTATTGAATGTATCGCTACCGTGCACAGAGATGGCAGATGTACTATTATTTAACCTCGACATTATGGGCATATCAGCATCGGGCGGTAGTGCTTGTAGCTCCGGATCAGATATAGGTTCGCATGTCCTTACGGGAATCAAAGCCGATAGCGAACGTCCTTCTGTACGTTTTTCTTTTAGCAAATGGAATACCAAGGCAGAAATAGACTATGTCGTTGGTAAATTGAAAGAAATCTGTGAACATGGATAATAAAAAAAGGAATCTAAAATAGATTCCTTTTTTTATTGTTTCTTCTTTGCTAATTGGTAACTTTCTGCTAGTTCTCCGGTTATCTCATTACCAGAGAGATCCAACTGCACCAGCAACTCACTTTCAATTTTATACTTATAATCGACACCATCCAAAATCAATCTATTTTTATCTATTTCCCACTTCCCTTCTTTCACAAATTGATCATTCGATTTACCATCATAGGTATACACCAGCGTATAGGAATGGTCCCGATGCAGCTCCAACATTGTACTTATCGCATCACAGTCTACACAAGGGAGGTTTCCTCCATATACCCCGACAATATTTGCGGCCAATAGCTCTATATTCTCCAGCTTGTCTTTTGCTGTAGTCCTCTTTTTATTGTTTATACAACCAACAAAAAGAGCAGTTACTATTAAAGCTATTGATATATAGTTAAAAAACCGCATTTGTACTCCTTTGCCCAAAGCTTTCAAAAACAGTACCAAAAAAACACTTTTGAGTCAAAGAAGATAGACTACAACCATTGGTTGGGAAATCAATCCGTCCCACAGACCAAACAAGTCACTTTTAGTCTAAAATTTAAATGGGAATATCTTTTCCAACAGAAAATATCGGATATAGAAACCGGGGATTAATAATCGTCATCTTCATCGATTCCACGAAGAAGATTCAACGCCGACTGCAGTTCGCCCATCGCATGTCTATTCCGCATTCGACTTGCAACTAATATACCCGCTTCATATATTTTTTCGGCGGACTCTTTCTCACTTTGCTTCTCCAGAAACTTCGCATAATGATAATATGTCCCTACATAATCAGGATATGTCGAAACCATGCTCTCAAACCCCTCTCTACTCTTTTGAATATCACCAAGTTTCACGTATTCCATCGTGAGCGCATAGTGCAAGAAAGGATCCTGTGGTGTTTCCTTTATAAAATCTTTAAGCTGCTCAATCCTATCCATTGTTGTTCAAATTTAATAATCCCTGCAAAGAAAACTAAAGCACTCTACAAAACAAAATACAACTTTTTTAACATCGTAAAACGATAGAACTTACTCTGTCTTCCATGCCAGACAGGCGTGACACTTGGTATCGGCCAAGTGTCCAACCGAACCCCGTGAGCTCATGGATGCTAAATAAAGCAAAGCTCCCTACATTCGCTCCTTTTATCGCCTACAAATTTTTGATAATAGCAGAGGGAAGCATGGACATTGTATCAAAAATTTTAAGCGATGAGTTTTTGCTTACTTTTTGCGGAAAAAAGTAAGAGCCACTCGCGGCTTGAGCGAGAATAAATATTATGCCTGCATAGGATTTTACATAAAATTGACTATATTTGATAAGTAAACTTAAGTGTTAATCAGTAGATTTACTGTAGAGTGACTGACACAAAACAAAGCGTCACTCAAATCCGTTCTTATCCCATGCATTTTTAAATATAGCATGTGAATAAATTTATTTATGTAAAACCAAAAGATTAGTATATGAAGATATTAGTATGTATAAGTAATGTCCCGGACACTACATCGAAAATAACATTTACCAACGATAACACCACATTCAACACGACTGGCGTACAGTACATCATCAATCCTTATGACGAGATTGCCCTTTCCAAAGCTGTTGACCTCGCTGCTGCAGCTAGCGGCTCGGTTACAACGATTACCGTGGGCGATGCAAGTACTGAACCTACCATCCGTAAGGCCCTTGCAATAGGTGCAGACAATGCCGTCCGTGTCGATGCAGCAGCATCTGATGCCTGGTTTGTGGCAAACCAAATTGCAGCCTATGCCAAGAATAATAATTTTGATTTAATCCTAACTGGCCGTGAATCCATAGACTACAATAGCGCACAGATTGCTGCAATGGTAGGTGAGTTATTACATATACCGTCTGTATCCATTGCTAAAGGCATACAGGTTGCCAATGGTCAAGCTAGTGTCGAACGCGAGATTGAAGGTGGCAAAGAAGTCCTTACCGCTTCCCTTCCTATAGTAATCGGTACTGCCGAAGGAGTTGCAGAACCAAAAATCCCGAATATGCGTGGTATCATGGGGGCACGTAGCAAGCCATTAGAAGTTATAGCAGCTATTGCTGTTGA
Source organism: Sphingobacterium yanglingense (assembly GCA_040395455.1). Classification (GTDB taxonomy): domain Bacteria; phylum Bacteroidota; class Bacteroidia; order Sphingobacteriales; family Sphingobacteriaceae; genus Sphingobacterium; species Sphingobacterium yanglingense_A. Next base: position 29,158 of record JBEBQJ010000003.1, read on the forward strand.
ACCACTCACCAAAGTCAAGTCTTATGCCACACCTCCGGCACGAGGTAGTGTGACATTAGTCAATGAGGATCAGGTAGACGAGTTGGTCAGCCTATTACATAACGAAGCGAAAGTAATCTAACAAAGGTTATGTTCAAACTATAAACAAGAATTTTTATGTCAGTATTAGTATATATAGAGAATACAGAAGGCCAATTCAAAAAATCGGCTTTTGAAGCAATATCATATGGCAAAGCCGTAGCCGACCAACTTCAGGCCGAGGTTATCGCTATTTCTATAGGGACTGTAAAAGAGGATGAATTACAGAAATTAGGGGGCTATGGAGCCGCTAGAGTACTCAATGTCTCTACCGACAATCTGAGCTCTTTTGTCAACCAGGCTTATGCTTCCATTGTAGCGACAGCAGCTCAAAAAGAAAACGCATCAGTAGTTGTCCTATCGAATACATTTAGCGGCAAAGGACTCGCTCCACGCGTGGCAGCCAAGCTTAATGCAGGTATTGTCTCTGGAGTCTCGGCCCTACCTCAAGTCAATGGCGATACATTTGAAGTACAGACTTCCGCTTTTTCAAACAAAGCAATCGCAACGGTATCCATTCAATCCGCTGTAAAGGTATTGACAATCAATCCAAATGCATTCCCATCCAAAGAAACGGGCGGTTCTGCCACGGTAGAAGCCTACACTCCAGATATTCCGTCTACTGATTTCAGTACTACTATACAGGAGATTGTACGCGCTACCGATACGATATCACTCCCTGAAGCGGAAATTGTCGTGTCTGCAGGTAGAGGGCTAAAAGGTCCCGAGAACTGGGGTATGATCGAAGAACTGGCAAAGGTTCTTGGTGCCGCGACAGCCTGTTCAAAACCCGTGTCTGATGCGGGCTGGAGACCTCATTCCGAACACGTGGGTCAAACAGGAATCGTAGTGAGCCCCAACCTATATATTGCCATTGGTATTTCCGGGGCAATTCAACATTTGGCTGGCGTATCTTCCTCCAAGACAATCGTTGTAATCAACAAAGATCCTGAAGCTCCTTTCTTCAAAGTAGCGGACTATGGTATCGTGGGGGACGCTTTTGTCGTAGTTCCCAAACTCATTGAAGCTTTAAAAAAGCATAAAGGAAACTAAAAAATAACCAAGCAATGGCACCACACTTAGGGTGCCATTGTTAATTTCCCGCATTTTATCTAAGTTTGTATCATTGGAAAAGGGATCGCCTAATCCATATCACGGAGTGTATTAGGATGAAGAAATTAAAGTTAGATATTGTCGGCTTATCATATAGTCAGACCCAGTCTGGTGCTTATGCGTTGGTATTGGGTGAAGTTAATGGGAACAGACGCCTACCCATCATTATCGGAGGCTTCGAAGCTCAGGCCATCGCTGTGGAGATTGAGAAGATGACGACTAGTAGGCCACTCACTCATGATCTTTTCAAGTCTTTCGCGGACGTCTTTAATATTGACCTTGAAGAAGTACTGATCTACAATCTTGTCGATGGCATCTTTTTTGCAAAAATCGTCTGCAAGAATGCCGGAAAATCGGTAGAAATCGACGCCAGGACTTCCGATGCCGTAGCCCTAGCAGTACGTTTCGGCTGCCCTATATACACCTACGACTTTATCATGTCTTCCGCAGGTATTGTAATCGAGAACAATGACTTTGCATTTTTAGAAAATATATCGGCAGCGTCTACTGCCGAAACAGAAAATGCGGCTCCCGAACGAAAGGACGAACAACCTCCAAAAGCAGTATCTCCCTATGCTTCTCTCAGCGATGAACAGTTGGAGAATACCTTGCAAAAAGCTATCGCGAATGAACAATATGAGGCGGCAGCCCGTATCCGCGATGAGATCGAACGAAGAAAATCATAACACACCTATATGTCTATAAAATTAAGACTGACTGTCATGAACTTCCTGCAATTTTTCGTGTGGGGAGCATGGTTGATTACCATTGCCAATTATTGGTTTGGCACCAAACAATGGGACGGCACGCAGTTTGGCGCCATTTTTTCAACCATGGGGATTGCCTCCCTATTCATGCCGACATTGATGGGAATAATCGCTGACAGATGGGTCAATGCAGAGCGCCTCTATATTGGTCTTCATTTACTTTACGCCATCTGTTTGATTTACCTCGCGCAGACCACAAACCCAGATAGCTTCTTTACCGTGATGTTACTGGCTATGTGTTGTTACATGCCGACCCTCGCACTGTCCAATTCAATTGCCTACAGCTCCTTAACCAAAGGAAACTATGACCTCATCAAAGCCTTTCCTTTGATCCGGGTATGGGGAACCGTAGGTTTTATCGCTGCCATGTGGCTGACCAATCTTACAGGCAATAAAGCAACCGAATATCAGTTTTATATCGCTGCTGGAGGTTCTATATTTCTAGGAATATATGCCATCTTTATGATCCCAAAATGTCCACCGCAGCACCTTACAAAAGAGAACGCTAAGCTATCAGAACTCTTGGGATTAGAGGCCTTCAAATTGTTCGGAAACTATAAAATGGCTCTTTTCTTTATATTCTCCATGTTCTTGGGAGCAGCTCTGCAGCTGACCAATGCCTATGGAGACGTCTTCCTAAGTGAGTTTGCCTTTTATCCTAAATACGCAGACTCTTTGGTAGTAGAGCGCTCGACCATAATCATGTCCATATCACAGATATCGGAGACCTTATTCATCTTAGCAATTCCTTTTTTCCTAAAACGCTTTGGTATTCGTAATGTCATGCTCTTCGCGATGATTGCCTGGGTACTACGTTTTGGTCTTTTCGCCTACGGCGATCCATCTTCCGGACTATGGATGATCATCCTGTCCTGTATCGTATACGGAATGGCCTTCGACTTTTTCAACATATCAGGATCACTGTTTGTCGAGACCTCGACCGATTCAAAAATACGTTCTTCGGCACAGGGACTCTTTATGATGATGACCAACGGAATAGGTGCGATCTTAGGTTCTCAGGTATCCGGTTGGATGATTGATAAATACTACACAAAGCCCTTTGACACCTTAGATGGTCTTGCGGCACGTCTTGAGACCAGTGCGGACAACCCAAAACTATTGGATTTTATAGCGGACAAAGGAGTACAAATCACGAATGGCACATTCGACACCGCTATTTATCTAAAAGACTGGCACCATATATGGTTGGCTTTTGCGATATACACCCTAGTCATCGTAATTGCTTTTTCCATCTTATTCAAACATAAACACGATCCAAAGGACCTAGAGAATACAGGTCACTAACATAAAAAAGGCTCTTCCTAAATCGAAGAGCCTTTTATTTTTTATAGTTTATAAGTATTACTATTTATCTCGCCTTGACCTCAGCGATCATCGTTAATACCGCATCGATAGTCGATTTGGCAGCGTCTTTCATTTTCTGCGTGCCTGCATAATCGGCATCCAGTGTTACCTCCTTAGATTTCTCTTTGTACGTATATTTTAAGATATAGCGTGGCACCTGCTTTCCTTCAGTAGAGTCTTTTCGTGGTGTAGTCATGTTGTCATCAACATTCCAAAATCCCAACTCCATCGCTTTGCGGTGTAAGTACAACAAATCATTATCCCGCATTTTCAATGTATCCGTCAACACTTCATTGTCCTTTGTCAGGTAGTGATAAATCCTTGTCTTAGAATTGTATGTGTTCAACATTTCTCCAGGTGTACCATATGTAATCTCAATGGATTCGAAATCCGAAAACCGGTAAGGAGCATTCTTTATCATGGATGAATAATAAATACCACAATAGACCACAAATGGAACAATGATACAGATTCCTAGAAAAATTTTTCTTGCCTTATCGCTCATAACTAAAAAATATGCACAAAAGTACATATTTAAAATACAACCTGTGTCAGAGAAACGCAATTAGCACACATATCCTGCTATTTAGTCAAAGTTGGATAAATTTTATTTTACTTATTTTTGTAGACAGCGTATATAAAAATCGTTAAGCAAACAGAAATAATGACACACACACTTCTCTATATCCACAAATCTCTAATAGTACTATTTTTCATAAGCTTAACAAACCTGTTGCAAGCTCAGGAACCCCTCGTCATCTACATAAAAAAAGATGGCAGTTTCACTACCCTCAAAGACTCCGCGGCATATACCAGCATATTGCAGCTACAGGCAAATGATGCTGGTCTTTACGAGCTTAACGAATACTACCCAAATGGCAACCTGAAGCGCCATGCCTGGGTTAAGACTCCTGACCCTAAACGATTGCGTTTTGAGGGGCTTGTCAAGAGCTATTACGATAATGAAGTACTCGAGTCCATCTATCGATATAGCAACGACAAAATAGCAGATACCGCAAAAAGATATTACCGCAACGGTGTATTAAAGGAAACTCGATTTTATGTTAAAGATCAGACCAGCCCAGGGTTAATAGCTGACTATGAATTAGCAAGCCGTTTAGTTTATTATGCAGACTCTCTTAACAAGGTACAGGTCAAAAATGGAAATGGTACCGCAATATTTTTTTCAGATAATCAGGATTTCGAACAGGGTAACTATGTTGATGGCCTACGCGCAGGTCATTGGAAAGGTAAAATGACAAAGGGGAAATATCAGTTTGAAGAATGGTACGAAAAAGGGGTATTAACGAAGGGAATTACCACAGATAGTACCGGCCAAGAATACAACTACACTAAAAAAGACGTTGAACCCGAATATCCAGGAGGCATCCAACAACTCAGAATGTTTATAGGCAACAATTATAGATACCCGACTGAAGCTATCAAAGCGAATGTCTCCGGGCAAATCCTCATCAGCTTTGTCGTCGAAAAAACAGGAAAAACCTCCAGTTACAAAATCATCAATGATTTAGGATACGGCACAGGACGGCGAGCAATCGACGTACTAAAGAGAGCAAAAGATTTTACCCCTGGCTACAGGCGAGGCATTCCGGTTCGGGTCGCTTACTCTGTACCCATTCAGCTAAACCTTAGCTAATTGAGCTACGCCCCTATCAAAAAAATAAAAGCTTAGAAATACAGGATAATCTTATATTTCTAAGCTTAATATGAGCTTACTCCAGGATCTGCACTATTCGATTACTTATTTCTTTCAGATCTCTCTTTTGCAAAAAACTCCAATAAGTTGTCATCATATTCGCTTATGCGATCATGTAGTGCATCTATTTTATTGTTCAGTTCGTCATAGGTATCAATGAGTGCATTCATCGTTTCATAGTACCTGCCCTCACGTTTCCGTATATGGCCTAATACACCTTTAAAATCATCCAGATCGCGATCAAATGAAACCATATCCACCCTACAACTTTTATAATCATCAAAAATAGCACGAAACTGCTTAAAGGCCACATCGCTCAGCCAGGCATCTTCCGCTACGATGAATGTATCATATTCGTAAAAGTCTGCAGCCTGATCAATCAAATCTGGGACAAAATCGCATAAAAATCTATTCAATTCTTCCGTAAACATCTTGAGCTGCATAGTGACTCGTGGTCGTTCGGGGTTTTCTGGTACCATCACCAACAGATGCTCCAATTTTCGTCGAGCATCCTCATACACCTCTTCGACACGCTCAAGCTTAAAACCAAGACCCGGTATTTTTTCCCTAGCAATACGCAACCGCTCCTCCCACTGCAGCACGCGGTCATGCATTTCATAATATACTTCTATTGCGTTTTTTTCAAACTCAGGAGCTACCTTATCTTGATCCACCAGTAAAATGATCCTTCGAAGTGCATGTTCCGTGATAATTTCTTTTATCATTTCCTTATTGATTAATAGGGCAGGCACGCTACTATTCTGTAACGTACCTGCCACTGGTTTTAAACTTTAAACGACCAATGCCGTAACAATATCACTAAAATTGGTCACTGTATCCCGACCTAGATAAGAAACTCGGAACTCATACTCCTGCAATCGCTCCAGCCCGCTGAGTTCTAGCGTCGAACTACTATTCAATATCCCTGTCCACTCCTCCGTCCCCTTCTTACGGTGTTCATACTGATACAGTCTTGCATGCTTCCAGTGATGGACCTTTATCCGTAGAATACCGCTTCCCACTTCCATGTTTTTAACCACTAGACCTGTGGCCTTCGGTGTGCGCCCGATTCGGTTCTGCGTCGATTTGGAAGGTCGATATCCTGCTGCAAGAATGATATTCGGATCACCCTGTGCCTGCGCATCGACATAGTGGGACAATCGGTAGATCACCTGATGCAAATCCTTTCCTTTCTGTCCTTTGAGTACCACAGCGCGCATATCCCTGTGTGTAGCCTCTGCATAGGCCGCGCGATAAGCGGACAGGCTCGTCTCTAGAGTGGCCAAAGCCGGCTCGGGATCTGCAAACATTGTTGCATTTTCGGTCATCTTTTTTAAGATGTGTTCAGCATAGTTCAACAACTCGGTTGCATCTTTGCTTCTGAAATTTGGTTTAATCATTTTTGTTAAATTTTAAATAAATAATAATTAATAAACTCATTACAAAGATGTGGTACAAAATGACCGAAAAGGTTTGTTTTTCGGCCAAATTCAAGGGGTGCCTAAAAAACTTTTTGCCGTTTTACAAACCTTTTTGTTGACAATAAAACTAATTAAAACATCAAAAAACCGCTCTAGTACTATCAAAAACACACATTTTATAGTTAAAAAAACTTCAGATCCCAAGATACTTCGAGCTACATCGTAGATTCGACACGCTAGCGTGCAGCATCCAATCGCTAACGCGTCGAGGCTACACATCAGCTTCTAAACAGCTCGCGCTATCATCTCTCCTTCACCCCCTATCTTGAAAGCTATACAAGCATACCTACAGAGTCCATACGCTAGGGAATACCATCCGTAACCTAAGTCGTCCAAGCAAATCACTAGCGCATCTACCTACCTCGATAGCGTACAGCCTTGACGTACAAATTCGTCTCCCCTACTCGTTAGCTCTTTGATAGCCTGCAATAGCATACAGCTTCAGCAAGATAGCGTGGAGCCTACGTACATTAACGCGCTACCCTCATACACTAAGCCCGCACCGCCAAGGCCTAGCGTGTCTATACTTGCCGCTATCTCTCCTTTCTTAACCTATCCTTTATCAATACTGTCCCCGTCTTACGCTCCTCCCTCGGGGTTCGGCAAAAACACTTTTTATACTGTACTGCAAAGTGCTTAGCATCTGGAAAATGAAGCTTTGTAGCTATATCCGCGATAGAAAGATCGGGCTGGCTCTTTAACAGTTCTCTCGCTTTATATAATCTTACCGTAATTATGGTTGCTTTCACTCCTAAAGACCTTCCCTCAAATGCTCTTGTTAGATTCCGTACCGAGCAGCCAAGTACATCGGCAATCTTTTCACTCGTCAAATCATTGATTAAATAGTGTTCCTGAACATAAGCCAACGCCCTATGATAAATTTGTATCAGGGTCTCTTCTTTGGAAAGAATCCTAGGCTGCATCAGCTGCATCGTATAATTACTAAAAAGTCGCCCTATAGCGACACCGGTCTGGTACAGCGCGTTGAATGGCCCTAATGCTTTTTTACACAGCCCCTCGATAATCTGCCGTTCGAGATAAGAAATAGATATAGACCGTAATGTATTATTTCGCTGCTCATCGTAAGCCTGTCTCAGAGCGGGCAATTCGGCCAAAAGCTGCAATCTCGAATTCCCTGTAAGCCCAAAAAAGAGCGCCCATTGCCTTTCGGCTGCCAGGGTCAGCGTATAGCGCTCTGATTGTGCAGTAAACGACATTAAACAGTCTGCGTGGTTATTGGCTCCATTCGGAAATACCGTCTTACCGTGCAGCTGTACACAGAGCCACAGCACCTCGTTGCCGACAGATGGCAGATCAACAGCATGTAAGCCGGCTGACTGACCTTTGACTTCCAAGATGAGAATATCATCCATTCGGGATTGGATCAAATGTATTCCTTCGGCAGGATTGGATAGCATCCCCTGTGAGAATATAGAAAGGTGCATCGTCTTCGCTACATCTCGTGGGCTACGCCTAGACACCACCGCCTCTTTCCATAAATGGGAGAGTTCTCTATGTGACATACTAGCTTAAGTCATAATTGATATAAACCTAAGATAAGAATTAAAAAGGAAAATAGCTAAAAATGAACCATTTGAAACAACGTTTAACAGGTTTTACCGTATTAGGAATATTTTTTGTACAGAGTGGTTCGCTTTTAGAATGAAGATTACTTTCTCTTCAAATACTTTTTGTAATTCCCTTCTTTGATATAGTCCAACCCTCCTTCTTTGCAGTAACCTGTCAGGTAGACGGAATATTTGTTACTATCGGCCTTGTCTGCATTCAGTTCTTTTATCACATCAGAGACACGTCTCGGGGTTTCAAAAAAATCGGAGTCGTATACCAGATGATCTAACTTCTGATTCTTCTCTACTCGTTTTTGAGATTCGGGAGGCAAAGCAAAAAGTGGGGTTAGTTCGATGTCGCTCTCAAAAAGATCACGTGGCTGGATTTGTAAAGCGCGACAAATGAGCAAGAAGTTATTAAGGGTAGTACCACGACCTTTTTCTAGAAAAAGGATAGTGTTGATTGTTAGTCCCGTCATATCAGCGACATCCCCTTGAGAATAGGAAAGTGCCTCTCTCCTTTGACGGACAAGATCTCCTAACTTAATCAGAACCTCTTTATTTGTTACACTCACAAAACAAATAGAATAAATATTTGCGCAAACAATATATTTATATTTGAATAATTAATTTGCTTTTACAAATATTACTTCTATATTTGTTTAGAGATAACCAAAGCTTATATAAACATGAAAAATACATTGTATAAGAACATCGTTAAATCTCCTGTTTAATAAAACAGGAAAATTATAGAAAGAGGTAATAGTAAAGCAACTGTATTAGCGCCCAATTTCATACAAAAACCAATTATTGCTTAAAAATCCTCCATTATTTTTAGTTCAGGTCATTTATGCTTTTTAAGCATGAAACAGGAACAGTATTGCTCTTTGACATATTGGTATGGGTAAAAAATATTTGAGGCTGCTTGTTCAGCCGTAAAGTGAGGGCATACTGCCACTCACTAAGTACCTTAATAAATTTATCCGTGTTCATACAATGTAAGGGCGGTTCTTGCATTTGTAGGGTATTCACAACTACGAATCGGTCAATCTGATCGATTCAAAACCTGTAGATGGTCACAGTTTATCTTCTTGCCGTCATCTCGCTACGTCCCGAATCATAGGGGACCGTAGCGGAGAATCCCGATGGGCTCTGCGAAGCAAAATCTAACGACATAGTTAACCCTATATAGTCCTTAGATATCTCGATTACGCTCGATAAGACGTAAAGAAAATAAGCAAATGCAATTTGCTGGGTACTAGCAACTAGCGCATGGGCCTCTATCCTGTGAGTAGGGTATTGGCAGGGCCTGTTGAAGAAATTGCAGACACCTGCATGTAGTCACAATTTGTCTACTATACCGTCACCCTGCTGTGTCCCGAGAATCGGGGAGCGTAACACAGTATTATTGAATGAGTCTAACCACACAATAGTTATTCCTTGACAGTTCATAGATATCTCCACAAGGTCGATATGACGTAAGGAAGTAAACAAATGCTATTTGTAGCGTAGTAACAACATCCTCCTTGATTTCAAATTGTGATGCAACTCATAGTACACCACAATTTGTCGTCCACCCCGTCATCTCGACCGGAGCGGAGAGATCTAAAAAACTGGATTTCAATCTTTATAACTCATAGATCTCTCTATTGCGCTTCGCTCCAATCGAGATGACGAAAGAAACAAAGCAAATGCTATTTGTAAGGGTAATAACAGTGAGTCTCGACAACGAAAACTAAGCATTTAACAAACAGGCACCTTAATTTACCACTCCTTTACAACCTCCCAGAGGTCGTTCCATTGCGGATTAAGTTTGTTTATAAGCATCTCTTTCTTTGTGCGATTCCATTTCTTGAGCTGTTTTTCTCTATCAATGGCTTCTTCAATAGTAGGAAAGGATTCATAATAAACACAGAGACAGGAATTATACTTACTTGTAAACGAATTGGGATAATGCTTCTCACGATGCTCAACCAACCTTGAGTATAAATCAGAAGTCACTCCAATATAGAGTACAGTTCGGTTTATATTAGTTAGCATATAGATAACACCTCCTCTTTCCATAGGATTAAGATACTAAAAATTAAACAACATATAAGAGGCTGCTTGTTCAGCCGTAGGGTGAGGGTAGATTGCCACTCACTAAGTACCCTAATATTCTTTGCAAATAAGCATATTCGCAAATTTGCTTTAAATGATCCTGTAAGTGACCACAGTTTGTAGGGTAGTAACAACCTGTAAATCCGTGTTGTGTAAATCCTCAGACCTGTAGATGACCACAGTTTGTGGGGTATTCACAACTCGAGAGCCATGACGTAATCAAGCAATCCCCTGTAGATGTTCACAGTTTGGCCTTCTAGCCGTCATCTCGCTACGTCCCGAATCATCGGGGACCGCAGCGGAGAGATCTAAAGATTATAAGCTGTTCAGCATAGTTCCTAGATACCTCTATTACGCTACGCTCCAATCGGTATGACGTAAGGAAATAAGCAAATGCAATATTTTAGGGTAGCTACAACAAAACCAACAAAGGGGTACATAGACCTTGGCCTGTAGATGATCACAGTTTGTAGGACAATCGTTAATTACAAAAATAGTTAACCCTATATAGTCTATAGATCTCTCTATTCCGCTTCGCTCCAATCGAGATGACGAAATAAATTATACCACTACCAAGGGACGTACAACAGACGTCAGAAACTTTTATCTCCCATACCAATACGTCTAGCAAATAAAATACAACTGCGGTAGCCTTGGCAACAAAAGATAAAACTAGCAAAACGCTGAGGTTATCCGCAGTTATTTGACAACAAGCAAAAAACCAAATCATGAAACTAAACAACACACAGCTACACCTCTCTTTCCTAAAAGAAGGAAAAGAGAAAGGCCTAGACTACTTCTACAAAAAGTACTTCGACACCTTCTGCTATCGCGCTGAACGTGCTACCGATGATCGCTGTACAGCAGAAAGTATCGTACAGGAAGCTTTCTTTCGGTTGTGGCTCTTCCGCGAACAGATTGAAGACAGCGAAACACTATTCAACTTTCTAAAAAAGCAAATCCGAGCTGCTATAGGTGTCTACTTTACTAAATCCAGAAATAGATTTCAACGGAGTTTACTTCGATTGGATGGTATTGAAGACTATCAAGAATTTATGCTTGGCTATGACATGGAAGCGGATGACGAAATAGATACAGTATACCTAGAGCAACTTGAAGAGGATAAAAAAGCAAAACTTCAGAAACTTAATACTCTCCTTCCCTATCTATCTGAACAGCAACAGAACTTTATCAAGCTATGCTTACAATACAGCTTCAACTATGAGCGAATCGCTTACTATTTAGGAGGCATATCCGATTATGAAGTCAGCATACAAGTCGAAAAAACAATTGAAACCCTACGTCAGATATTTCAAAGCCAAGACAAGCTCAATATGCTAAACATTCCTATCGCATTGAAACTGGAAGGAGAATTTTCAGAAGAACAAGCGGAAATCTTACGTATGCGTTATGAACTCCAGATGTCATTCGATGAGATTTCCGAATCACTTCAACTAAGTTCTTCCGCCGTCAGAAAAATATTTATCGAAGCACGAACTAAAGTTAAACCCAACAAAAAGACAGCATAAGCCATGGAAAAAGACACTATTGTACTCACTAGAAAAATACAGCTTCATATCGACTCTGACGATAAGGAAAAACGATCTGAATATTATAAAACCCTATTCGAATGGCAAGATGTTGTATTTCGGGGAGCCAATATGGTTATGTCGCATCAATATATCCAAGAGCAGATGAAAGACCTTATCTATCTACAGGATGATGTTAAAGTCAAATTAGCCGACCGCAACAAGGATGAAGAAGGCATTCTAAATACATCACGGATGAATACAACCTATAAAATATTATCCCGTTATTTTAAAGGAAAAATTCATTCTGATATCCTATCCTGCATCAACATGACACTGATAAAAACCTTCAATACCGAAAGGCTAGACTATTGGAAAGGCACCAAGTCCCTACGCAACTATAAGAAGGACATGCCTATTCCTTTCTCAGGAACTCAGATCAAACTCAGTAAGGATGAAAACAATCGTGATTTCAAATTCACATTATTCAAAATCCCCTTCCGAACTTACCTCGGCAAAGATCGCTCAGACAAAAGAGTGCTCTTGCAGCGTGCACTGGTAGGACAAATAAAAATATGCGCCAGTGCATTAAAAATAGTAAAAGGCAAAATCTTCCTGCTACTGGCATTAGAGATGCCCAAGAAACAACACGAACTCAAAGATCATGTCATTGCCGAGGCATCATTGGCTGTTGAGCATCCCATAACCGTACAGATAGAGAAAGATAACTTTCAGATCGGTAATAAAGAAGAATTCCTGTACCGTCGTATCGCTATACAATCGGCTCGTCACCGTATCCAACGAGCGGCAGCATTCTCCAGAGGCGGGCATGGTCGCAAGAAAAAGCTAAAAAGTCTCGAGCATTATAATCAAAAAGAGAAAAACTACGTTGATAACAAACTTCATCTCTACAGTAGAAGACTGATTGATGTCTGTATCAAAGCCCAAGCTGGCACACTACTACTCGTCAACCAAAGTCTAAAAGAAGAAGTCGCCAAAGAAGATGAATTCTTATTGCGTAACTGGTCGTACTATGGTCTTATAGAGAAAATAAAGTACAAAGCAAATTTGGCTGGAATCCAAGTTATTATTGAATAAATAAAATCCTTGATTATAAAGAAGCACATGGGGCTATATCAAAAGTAGAATTTACCGTCATTTCGACTGTAGCGCAGCGAAATGGAGAACCCCGAAGGGCTCTCGGAACGAAAATCTAAAGATTTGAAATTTAAGTTTTTAGATTTCTCGACTGCACTACGTTTCGCTCGAAATGACGTGAGAGTTTCAATTATGATACAGCCCAATATGAAAGAAAAGGGATTATCTTAGTAAAACAATCCCTTTTTCTAAACCGAATATATTTAAAATTATAAAGACTTTCATGCCCCCATTAATGGATCTGTGACACTGTCTTTACCATTTTCTATTCTACCCGCATATCTTCGGCTAAACTGAAATCCCGGATCAAGGCTCTTGATTTCAAGATCGTACCAGCGGTATGTATCTTTTGTCTTGATCTTTATCTCCTTCTTCTTGGATGGAGCAATCAGTATAGGAGCAGAATCGGCATTTTTGTAATGATCCGTAACCTGTACTGTGATTGGCTGCTCATTTCTGTTATGAATAGCCAAGACAATTTCTTCATCCGCAGCTTTATAGAATTGTTCGACTAGGATACCAGCGGATTTGCGGTCTCCTTGATAGAATCTATAATACCCGTTTGGCCCATGTAGCACTAAGTGATACGCCTGCTGTTCAAAATCATCCAAAGACCAGGCGTAAGACACAGACTGTCCAGCTGAAGCAGCGAAAGCCCAATTGGCCTTGTCTTTTTTGTAGCCATGCGCATAGACATTGAAGGCTGCCCCTAAGGACTTTTTCTTAAACAAAGATGCAGAAGCTTCCATACGTAGCACCAACTGTCCGTTTTCGATATTCTCTTGAACATATAGCTCGTAGTTAAGGGCATTCGACGGCTTCGTCCCTTGTTCCTGCGCCGGGAGTAAATGCCGGGATTTTCCTTGCTTTATGAGCGCACAGTCTTGCTCCCCGAATTTGCGAAAATTGTTTGGGAGAGGCTTTTCCCGGGCATTATTAATCGCCAGTATTTGCTTATTTCGATCCAAAAACTCTGGTAATGTGAATTTCCCTTTTTGAAAAGGTCTGAATACCGATGTTAGATCTCCAGTGATCGCCCGTCGCCAAGAACTGATATTGTCCTCGACAAGATTTACCTTAAATTTTTGTTGAACAAAGTGCTCTACAAATTGGATGGTCGATGTGATATCAAAGACCTCAGAATTGACCCAACCGCCGCGTGACCAAGGCGAAGCGATGATAAGAGGCACCCGGTATCCCAGTCCCACAGGCCCTTCGGTAGCATAGCTCGGGTCTATGCCGTAAGCCAGCTCTTGCTCTCTGCTGACATACTCTGTACTATAATCCAGATCGGCACTGGTCGCACCGGTACTCGAATCGCCCGGTTTGGGCGCCACAAATGGCGGTACATGGTCAAAGTAACCGTCATTCTCATCGTAGTTAAGGATAAAGATGGTCTTCTTCCAGACCTCCGGATTCTCGGTCAGGATCTGTAGTAGTTCGGACACATACCAAGCTCCATACATGGGAGCGCTAGGATGATCCGAAAAGCACTGTGGTGCTACCAACCAGGATACGGTAGGCAGCTGCCCTTGACGTACATCTTTTCTAAACTGATAGAGGACATCCCCTTTGGGTGCAATAATCTCTTGCCCATCCACCTCTACAGTCTGCGTACGGTGATAATCCGGGTCTCCCTCATTGGTCTGAAAGGCACGTTGGTGCAGAGACTTTGTAAACGTATCCAATCGATCAAATTCGTCAGCGCTATAATTTTCAGACTCCTTTTTAAAACTTTCTAGCTGCTGCTCCTTCTGTTCAATTTTCTGCTTTAACTTTTGATCATTGCGATTACCCAATTCATCTTTCATCGTTTGAATTTCGGATGGCAGTTCTTGTATACGTCGGTGGTAAAAGTCAAGATGACTCTTTTTGAACCGAACCTTATATTGACTAAACCATTCGAGATTATTGTCTGTAAAATTGCCAAGCCAGCTTTCATCCTCACCACTCAAGTCATTCTGCACGCTCACTTCATTTTGATATACCTTCCAACTGATGTTGTTTTTCTCCAGTAACTCAGGGAATGTACGCCAATGCGCCTCCTTATTGAAGTATACGTCAGAATTTCTAACCAGAGGTTTTGCGCCCTTTTCAGGCACACATTTACCTGTCCAAAAAAAATGTCTATTGGTCGTGGTACCTGTAATAGATGAACAGAAGTGTTGATCACATATCGTAAATGCATCTGCAAAAGCGTAATAGAATGGGATATCTTCACGGGTATAGTATCCCAATGTCAATGGAAGGTCCCGATATTGCTTATTGCCCGAACGTTTGGACTCCAACCAATTGTCAAACCGGCCATTGTTCCATGCCCCTATCTGATTTTCCCAGGAATGAGGCAGGTCCCGTGTCCAAGCTGCATTGGAGTTTTTGATATCAAGGCGAAACGGTGCATAAGTCTCTCCATTTTTATTCGACTGTAACCATACTGGATTTCCATTGGCCAAAGTCAAAGCTCTAGGATCGTTGAAGCCCCGGACACCGCGGAGACTGCCAAAACTATGATCGAACGAGCGATTTTCCTGCATGACCATAACGATATGCTCCGCATCCAAGTATGTACTACCCTGTGCAGGATCGATACGTAATGCTGCTTGAATAGACGATGGAAGACTATTGAATAATCCAAAAGAACCCGCTAGCATTCCTGCCTTTTTTATAAAATCTCTTCTGCTTTCCATTTAGATTGTTTAAAGTATGGAGGTGCTCATGGAGAGCACCTTCTAATATAGTTTTAATACCTTTTATTTCAAAACCCACATCAGCAGGTTGATGTCGTCCCCCTCCGAATTGGCGCTTGATTAATTGACCGTCCTTAATCCGCTAATAACAAATATTCTATTTCAATAGATTTTATGTAGGTTTAAAGAGAAATAGCGACGTTATGTTTATAAAAAACAAGTGTAGTATAATTGCATCCATTCTTTTATTCTGGATTAGCTCAGTATCCGGACAGGAACTCTATTACTTTACCGATAAAGACTCTGTTCAACTGGGAGTAAAATCGGCAACAGAAATAATTGTACCTCTTGGTAGACATAGAATCACTTACGAAATTGATTTTTCCAAGCCTATCTCCTCCTCCACCTTTGAACTACCAGGAAGTCTGAGTAAATCCCCTCCTGCTACAGATAACCCAGCGATACCGTCCGCTACAGTATACAATAGAAAAGGAGAACCACTTTATTACACCTTGTCGTTTGATAATGGCAGTGACTATTTCTCGGAGGACCTACAACGAATTATTGACCTAGATAATGGGAAAATTGGTTTTGCTGATGAAGAGGGGAATATCAAAATATCTCCGGAATGGGACTTTGCAGCTCCATTCAACTATGGCTATGCAGAGGTACTACTTGATATCAAAAAAGAACGGATAGATGAAGAACACTGGATTGTAGTTCCAAATTCCTCCAGTTCCTTTAAAGGATATGTGAATAAAAACGGAGATCTAATCAAGCCGAACAAAACAAAAAAACACGAAAAAGACTACAATATAGGGGATGGCGAATACCTCCCTTACCCCTTCAGATACACAAAAGACGAACACGACATTTTAAAGAGATTTGAAGAGTATTATGAGATTATAAATGACATGTCTCTACACAATTATTACAGCTCGGACTCTAAATCGGAAGTATCACTACAATTTGAAATTATAAGAAGACCTACCACAGATTTCCCCTACTACAAAATTCAAGGCTACCGCAGCCAACGCACAGAAGATGATTATGTTTTTTTATTTGATGCCGAGACACAAACTTTTCACTACATAGATTACCCCTATTCTTTAGATCATGAAAATATTAAACCAATGAAAGAATATATATTGGAAAACCTGGAAAGAATCATCGAGTACGACAAGCAAAGGCCTAAACATAAATCAGCTTTTCCCTTTGATATTGACCGTGCCTATCAAAAGTGGAAATAAAAAATCAACAGCAAATCCCTAGATTTGTACAACACCGCATTCGTACACACATGGAAAGAAACAGTCCTATCTATATTTCCCTAACGGGAGAGAACAGTCATAAAATCAACATTCCACCTGGACAAGGTAGTTTCTCTATCGGAACAAAAAAAGCCTCTCCAGGGAAGCACGATGTACTAGTAGATGCTGACACACCCATCAATTGGAACGTTTTTAATGAAATGTATACTCCCCATGGAAAACAAAATGCAGACCGCTACCCTAATGGTGACTGGCCTCGTTTTCTCTATTATTCGGGAAATGATACAGGTTTCATCCAATGGTCGGAAAAGCGTAAGATAGAGAGAATGCACTGGAGTCCACTAGCTCCAGTAAAAGCGGATTTTACAAAGGCCAATATCTACGAACTGAGCATACACGCATCGTCACATCCCATCGAACTGATACTAGGAGAGCATATCCAAAAACTGTTCCTTTCAGGAAGCCTAGAGAATATAACGGTTAAGACGAGCGCTCCCCTCCTATTATTACAGCTTGCCCCAAAGACGGACCTATCGCATACGATATACCAGTTACCTGATTTTCCACATCTCAGCAAAGTAGTGGATTCCGTCCATGTGGACAATGCTGTCGTCGGTCCTCCCGTGGACTGCTACAGCCTATTACAGTTCAAAAACACAAAGAGCTTGAATCTCAGCGGAAATATTACAAACATTGACGCATTGGCAGAATTAACAGATTTAGAATCCCTTGGCCTCCGGACGGTATCCGACCTGACAGGGATGCCTGCCCTCGCAACATGGGCTAAACTCAACAGCTTTATTGGTTGGAATATAGAGGAAACACAAGGTAAAATCCTGCAGCGGGAACTGAAAACCATCTTAGCAGAACGACAAATGGGGTACTCATCGGTATCGAAACTACGTAAAAAGATATGGTTTAAAACTGAATATGGAATACCTTTTACCAACTGGGATTCAAAGAATGCAAAAACAGCAACAAAGGCCTACAAAACGGCACTAAAAGAAATCAGCAAGGCAAAAAAAGAGGAAGAGGTCAAACAGGCGATCGTCAAGCTCATCGAGCTGATTAATACCTTACCCAATATAGAGACTATAGAACGTGAAGACACAGGCACTGCTGTGGAGCAACTAATCGAATCCTCCCCTTTAAATCTTCCTCAGGAACTTGCAACAAAATGGTTTGACGAGATTCGGGACTTTTAATACGACTAGATCGTCGGTGTACCGCAGCGCTTCAGGTATTTATAATACCACACGTCTTTAAGATTGGAAATAACCACTCCTTGTTTGGTCGATACATGTACAAACTTTCCGTTTTGAAGGTAAACTCCGACGTGGTCTATATCCCTACCCCCGAAAGAAAAGAATACCAGATCCCCTTCCTTGAGCTGGTCGTCATACTTTCGCTTGATCTGCTCCGCCATATCCCGCGAGGTACGCGGTAGGTCTTTACGGTATACCTCATTGTAAACCATACCTACAAAAGCAGAACAGTCGATTCCCGAACGCGTCAGTCCCCCCATACGATGTGGGCTACCCATCCAATCATCGATAAAAGAATAAAGATCTGCATTCAAGGACCTGGAGTCTGTACCAAGTAATTCTGCGTAATATGCCGTTAGATTACTTTTATTTTTCTTGCCAGCCGAATGACTGCCCCCGACCGTTGGCTTATGGTTAGTTCCGTAAAGTGTCTTCTTTTTGGCACCACAGGATGCAAAAACAAAGGGCACAAGGAGCAGTAAAATAGATAAGTGTTTCGTTAGAGTCATAGCGTATCCTCCTATTTATTACGAATATAATAGCTCACAATAATACTATAAAACAGATAGTTTTCCACATATGTGATTTAAACATGACCTATTTCAAACATAAAACAAGCCAAAATGAGGGTAGTTTCTTTAAAATGTTTTTTATTGCTCCCTTATTTGACTGATATTTTTCCCTTAGATTTGTATTATGAACAACAAATTCAACAAGGCGCTACTCTTAGCGCTATGCACCCTCTCTACAGGGTTATATATCGGATGTAACAATCCTCCACAGCAGAATAACACGATCGTTACAGTACAGGATACGGTTCCTCAAAAAGTATCCGAAAGTCTAGCAGCAGATACCCTATCCCATCAGAATATCGGTTTTGGAGTATTCGACGATTCACGCAAGCAACTCATCTTGGTCGATGACGAAGAGCATCCATCAAATGTGAAGGCGCTAAGTTATGTATGGTCCAATGAAAAAGCGTATCCATTTGAATTTGTTAAAATGCAGAAGGAGAGTGAAGACTACAATGGAAGACAGACGCCAGAAAACTTCAACAATATTCCGGGAGCGGTATTCCAACTGCGTGAAAAACTATCTCCGGGCGAGGCCTATGCTTTCCTCACCAACGACAATTTTCATAAGACAAGAAAAGCGGTAAGCGTCAAAAAAGACTTGGCTGATGCCAACAAGAGCAGTGTAGTTGCAGAGTTGAAAAAAAGCTACCAAAGTCCTATAAAAACCATCAAACTCATCGCGACGACGTTAGAGAAAGATAGCATTTTTCTAGCACAACTCGCTCCTGTAGCAGATACCCTAACGGTATTGCTCATTGCCAAATCCCATACAAATCCCCCCCTATTTATACAAGAATTCAAAGCAGAGTATGACGAGATGAGTACGTGGAGAGTAGATGATGGAGGTCAGTTTCCAATGGAGGATTTCGACATTCTCAATGTCTTCCACTACAACAACAAAATTGAACTGGTCACATCATTTCCAGGGGCCGAGGGCGGTAATCTCTCCTTCATAACACCAGATAAACAAAACCGCTACCATACGCTCAAAGAAGCCTATGTATATTGGTCGCCTTTGTAAAGAGAATCGTTGGAAAAACCTTAATTTAACATTAAATAACTGATACTCTGAAAAAAAAGCACTAATTTGACGGCAATTTTATGAAACTATACAATGCTGACCTTCCTCCTAATGAAGAAGATGCTGTCCTCTTGGCACAGTATCTTAAGGGAAATAATATGGAAGCCTTAGGCAAGCTGTATAGCAAACATGCCGAAATGGTATACTACGTATGCTTACGCTACTTTAAAGAAGAGGAAAAGAGCAAAGATGCTGTGATGCAAATCTTTGAAGAGCTAATAACCAAGATTAAAAAACAGGATATCAAGAGCTTTCCGAAGTGGCTATACGTAGTAAGTAAGAACTTTTGCCTCATGGATCTACGATCAAAAAAAGGCAGAATAGAATTTTCAGTCGATGAATTTGTGGAATTCCCGATACGTATGCATCAGGAAGAAAGTTATTCGGAGAAAGAGGAAAAACTATCCTCGCTGGAACAATGCATAGAAAAGCTTCCAGAAAAACAAAGAGTGACGGTAGACCTTTTTTTTATCAATGAACATTGCTACAAAGAGGTCGTTGAAATAACAGGATATAGCATGAATGAGGTAAAAAGCTATATCCAGAACGGAAAGAGAAACTTAAAAAACTGTATGGATAGAGCTGATGCGTAAACTCACATTCGATATTGCCCACCTACGTAAGTATGTCAATGGCGAATTGTCTTCTAAGGAAATGCATGAAATAGAACGTGCTGCCCACGATGACGAGATGCTATCGGATATCCTTATGGGTCTGGAAATCGAAAAGAACAACGCGAGCAGTCCGCCATCACTCGTCGATATCAATGACCAAATCACTAAACGGACTGTGCAGCGACCACATTCCAGATCACTATGGAACAGTAATCTCTTCAAGATAGCCGCATCGGTTGTTGTTCTACTGACGGCAACAAGTATACTATTTTGGAATAATAAAAATCAGGATCCCCATACGGAAGAGCTTGTTGCCGACGATATGCCTGAAGGTCCCATTGGACCTAGCCACGACCGTATCGCGGAAATTGCCGCTACGCCTGACAGCGTAGGCCAATTGTTTTCTGGCCCCGGATACCGCCAGCAGGGAGCGCATGCAGAGCAGAGCGGCAAACATGAAAACATGTCCGCCAATCTACGCTCGAGAAAACTCACGGAGCAAGAGAGGCAGATTCTCGCCTACACACCTACGGAAAAAAACATTGAACTCAACCAAGACGTAGCCGGCACATTAAATCTCGGTCACCCTAAGCATGAGAGCGATGTAATCATCATTAATACCGAAGCTCAGGATAAATCGAACCTTATCGCTTCCAATCAAAAAAAACAAGGACAGCCTAGGGTAACAGAAACCAGAGTGAGCAACAATCCAAACACTCCGCTATCTAGTGCACAAATGAGGGCCCGTCTGAGCAGTCTAGGTCTGGACGCTAAGACAGATTTAATCTGGGGACAGATTTTGGACCAGCAATCGAAACAACCTTTGGCCGGAGTAGAGGTTACAGACACTCAAAATGATAAAGTTGTCGTGACAGATGCAGACGGAAGATTTTTATATGCAGCCAATAGTAAAAATAGCCTAAAAATAAACGCCTCAGGATATACCGCTAAAGAGGTCAAAGCCGAAGGTGGAGAACAGACCATATTATTATCGCCGTTAGAAAACCTACTGGACGAAATTGGCTTTACCCCAAAAGCCAAGCAAGAGAAGAGTATACCTACAAATGGCTGGGAAAAATATATGTCCTACCTCTTTCATGAGATAGACAAAATTACTGATACGGAATATGACTTTTCTGTCCGGATGGAGCTGAATAAGGAAGGGAAGCCTATAAATGTATCTATAATAAGATCTTCAGATAGGAAACTAAACTCCAAGATCATCAGCCTGATCGAACACGGTCCTAGCTGGAAAGCTGGAACGGATTCCAAAAATATCTATATACAGATCAAACCGCGCAAATAACTTCCTATAGGTTTAAAAAGATTCAAGCCCCTAGAAAGGAGCTTGAAAAAATCATATTTTATTGTTGTATCGTACTGAGCCTGATAGGCAACGTGTAGGAGACCCGAACAGGTCTTCCAT
This sequence comes from Sphingobacterium yanglingense, assembly GCA_040395455.1. Taxonomy (GTDB): domain Bacteria; phylum Bacteroidota; class Bacteroidia; order Sphingobacteriales; family Sphingobacteriaceae; genus Sphingobacterium; species Sphingobacterium yanglingense_A. Next base: position 50,953 of record JBEBQJ010000003.1, read on the forward strand.
TCTGAATACCTGGACTCCAATGCTTCGCCCTCTGCAGAAGTTTAACAGCCTGATCACCCGTTCCGAATCCCAAATCTCGCTTCACATCAAAAGAACTCAAACTACCATCTTTTTCCACAACAAAGCTGATCTGTATAACACCTGATGCTCCGTTATCGACAGCAGCGGACGGAAATTGATAATTACGTGCTACCCAGTCGACAAAAGCTTTCATTCCCCCAGGAGGCATAGGCATAATCTCTACGGTCTCAAAGGGATCCCCCGAATCGTCTCCTCCCCCCGTAATACTTCCAGTACTCCGGCCTTTATTACCGCCTTCACGTTTCTCTTTGCCAAAAGCACCTTTCGGTATAAGTGTTCCCCCAGCTTGTCCTTTCATCGATATTGCTCCGATCATCTTCTTCGGGGCAAGTGTTTCCGATGTCGCTACGACATCTTCTTTAACGTTTGCCTTATCAGTGGGATTAACTTCTGTAAACTTCACTACATCTACTGCAGGCACATCTTGGGCGACCTGCTGCGTTTCGCCGGTTTCTTTGGGGGTGACAATTTCTTCTTTAATCGGAAGAGGATCCTCAATCTCAACAGAAATCAACGATGTATTAATACTCGAAAGATTTTCTCCCACTGCCTTCTGGGGCTTATGCTCCAGAAAAGAAAGACTGCACAGCGCAGCAACAAACAATGCCACACCTGCTAAAGAAATCTGTATAGCCTTCTCTCCAAAAAGCCTCAATTGATAAGCTCCATAAGCTTTGTTCCGGCCGACAAAAACGACATCCATCCATTCTTTGTCGAAAATAACTGATTTTGAAAATAGCATAGCAAAAAGTTTTTCGGTTTATAACTCTCTTTTATACTATGATGATCCAAAGCGATTGTTTCCACAAAACAAGTTGAACATATTTTGCATGTGTGCCTACGTCTACCATCGGCAGACTCCCCGAAGCATATAAAAAATATAGACTACCCTAATCGGGACATCAATTTTGAATATATCTTAAGCAAAAAAAGGGCGGCGAAAACAAGAACTGCAATACCGGCTATGGCTACGACAGGTTGTTCAAAAAATTCTACCATAATAATTAGATAAAGGTTAGCTATCACTAAGATAACAATAATGTTGCAACAGTAAAATATTTTTTATCATTTTATTTCCGTTATATTTGCTCGTGATGAAAAGATTTCTTGCCCTATTATTATGCATTATTTATACCATGGTCTCCTTTGGAGGATCAGTATATATGCATAACTGTTGTGGCGGAACATCCATCAGCATATACGAGAAAACAGGCCATGATGAATGTGCCATGTGCACAAGACATGAAAAACAACCTTCTAGTTCTGCAGAGCACAAGACATGTTCGGATGGAAAATGTAGCGATATCGAGATTAAAATCGACCAGCTTGCCAATAAACTGTTTTCGGGAAGCTCGAATTTTTCTACCGATATAGCACCCGCTATCTTAACTCGGCTATGGATCAACCTCAAGCCTATCAGCTTGGAGTTGGAAAAGGAAAAATTGGTCCTCACGAACAATTTCGTCTTCAAAGACGTCTCTCCCCCCACATTTCTTTTAAATTGTATTTTCAGAATTTAGGATAGCATCTCCGCTGTTATTAAACATGGGGCACTGCAGGCTTATGCTCCATCAATTAAATCACACAAGAGAAGCTATTGGTATATCCTTTCAGTCAGGTTAGACTGAAAAATAATGAACATTTGTCTTTTGGATATTATAAGTCCATTGAAAGGACTATCTGATTCGCCCTAGAAGGCAAACAATGTACAATAGCCGCCTCACAACAAATTGTTTACATATGAATACAATATACAAAGTCACATCATTAATTATATTTATTTTTATAACGCAGATTACAATAGCACAAACCCTTAGCACAGCCGTATTTGAAGTACCGGGAAACTGTGGTATGTGCAAAAAACGAATTGAAACAGCCGCCAAAATATCGGGTGTAGAGTCGGCAGTATGGGATGATAAAACGCACAAAATCACGACAAAGTACGATTCTAAAAAAGTCAATCTCAACCAAATCCAACAGGCGATTGCCAAAGCTGGCCATGACACCCCATTAGTCAAAGCGGAAGATGATGTATATGCCAAGCTGCATGAGTGCTGTCTATATGAGCGACTAGGTGAAGGCAAAAAAGACGAACATGCAGGTCACAAGCACGATAATCATGCAGGACACAATCATGACGACCATGCCGGTCATAACCATGATGACCACGCTGGGCACAACCATGATCCTAAGGCAAAACACGATGACGATGATGACCATGAGCATCACGACCACGAACATATCATAACAGGTGTTGTGGTAAACGAGGATGGAAAAGCAGAGCTTACTCCTATTGTCGGCGTGAATATCAAATGGCTTGAAGCACCATCAAAACAGACTACAAGTAACGAAAATGGGGTATTCAAGATAAAACATGAAAAGGGATACAAACACCTCGTATTCTCTCATCCTGGAATGCAGGCTGACACTGTAGTCGTAAAAAACCTTCATGAAGTACTCGTAATCCACTCGAAAGACAATGTATTGTCGGAGGTGGTCGTATCCAGGAGCAAAAAAGCAACCTATATCAATAAACTGAATGCAAATCGGATGGAAGTCCTAACAACAAAGGAACTCTTCAAAGCAGCATGTTGTGACTTAAGTGAGAGCTTCTCCACGAATGCATCTGTCGATGTCGTGAGTAATGATGCGGTAACAGGTAGTAAACAAATCCAGATGTTGGGCTTAAGCGGTATCTACACCCAATTGACTGTAGAAGGACTCCCAGGCCCACGTGGTTTCGCAACACCGCTAGGCTTGAACAGTATCGCTGGAACATGGATCAACTCTATAGAAATTTCAAAAGGTATCGGATCTGTTGTTAATGGATTTGAAAATATGGCGGGACAGATCAATATCGAACTGAAAAAGCCACACGAAACAGATCGCTTGTTTTTCAATGCCTACGCCAACAACATGGGACGTACAGACATCAACCTGAACCTAGCACAGAAGCTGAATGATAAATGGTCGGTAGGCTTCTTACTCCATGACAACTTCATGTACAACAAAGGCATGAACTACAGTAAAAATGGATACAGAGATGCACCTGTGGGTAACTTATTCTCCGGAATCAACAGATGGCACTACGAAGATGGAAAAGGAGTGATTGCACAATTCGGTGTTAAATACCTTAAAGACGACCGTACGGGCGGACATACTGATTTCAATAAATCTACAGACAAAGGCACAACGAATAGATATGGGATCGGTTTCGACAACCAACGTATTGAAGGCTTTGCTAAAATCGGATATGTGTTCCCAGAAAACAGACTAAGAAGTATCGGTCTACAACTATCCGGTTCGAACTATAAACAGGATAGCTACTTTGGACTTACTAATTACCGGAGCGAGCAGAGCAGTGGTTATGCCAACCTTATCTTTCAAGATGTGATTGGCTCTATAGCCCACAAATATAAAGTGGGGGCTTCAATCTCTTATGATGACTACGACGAAACTATAACTACATTCAATTTCAAACGAAAGGAAGCAGTCACAGGAGCATTTGCAGAATACACCTTTAGCCCTGCGGAAAACTTTGATGCGGTATTAGGTCTGCGCCAGGATTACAACTCCCTATACGGATGGTTTACAACACCAAGAGCTGTTGTACGCTATGCACCAACATCGACTACGACACTCCGTTTAAGCTCAGGAAGAGGACAGCGTACGGCGAATATATTCGCGGAGAACATGAGTATATTTGCATCGAGCCGTACAATCGACTTCGCTTCTTTAGCAAACCAGAACAATGCCTATGGATTAAAACCAGAGGTATCTTGGAATACGGGATTGACCTTTGACCAAGACTTTCAGTTATTCGGACGGGAAGCGGGGATATCAATGGAATTGTTCCATAATAACTTCCAAAACCAAGTTGTTATCGATTTTGAGAACCCAAGAGCGGTATCTTTCTACAATCTAGAAGGCAAATCATTCTCAAACAGCTTGCAGACAGAACTACGCTTTATGCCTGCGCAACACTTTGAAGCTAGATTTGCATACAGATTATTGGATGTACAGACAGACTATGCCAGCGGACGCCTACAGAAACCATTGACAGCAAAACATAGAGGTTTCATGAACCTTGCTTACAATCTACATAGCGGATGGTCATTTGACTATACCCTAAATGTCGTAGGTAAGAAAAGAATGCCTTCTACGGCTGCCAACCCTGTAGAGTACCAACTACCGGAAAACTCTAAGTCTTATGTCACGATGAATGCACAGGTCAGCAGAAAACTAGGAAAAAACAAAAATATTGATATCTATGTAGGAGGGGAAAACTTAACGAATTACTACCAAAAAGATCCGATATTAGGTTTTGATCAACCTTTTGGTCAATACTTTGACACCAACTTATTATGGGGTCCATTAACAGGTAGAATGTTCTACACAGGAGTCAGATACCATATCAAATAATAAAAAAAGGCCGTTTGTAAACAAACGGCCTTTTTTTATTCGGATAGAACTATCCGCTTAAGTTCTTCGTAGAGACGGGCGGTCGGAAGTCCGACAACATTTTCAAAGGATCCTTCAATAGCATCCACTCCTATGCGGCCTATCCATTCTTGAATCCCATAAGATCCTGCTTTATCATAGGGCTTGTACTTATTCAGATAATATTCAATCTCCTCCTCCTCCAACGTTCTAAAACGAACAATTGTCTCGCACGTAAAACTTCTTATCTCCCCATGATAAGCTACGGCCACCCCGGTATAGACACAATGCGATTTACCGCTCAGACCAGACAATACCATTCGTGCTTCTTCTACATTCTTAGGCTTACCAAGCACTGTACCTTCCCCATCTACAACAACGGTATCAGCCGTAATCACGATATGCTCGGAAAAGCTGGGTTCGGCAAAAGCTTTAATTTTCTCCACTGCAATATATTCGGCAGCATCTTCGGCCAGCACGCCTGCAGGGATCAATTCATCGATTTCACGAACTACAATCTCAAAATCGAGATCCAACGATGACAGCAGTTCCTTTCTGCGTGGAGATTGCGAGCCTAGAATAATAGGTATTTTCGCTATAGCTTCTGAAAACAACATGTTATATACTTTTTATAAGAACCTCTGCATGCCATTTATCTTGAAGTCGCAACACCTTTTCAATAATCTCGCGCACCACACCTTCTCCTCCACGCTTAGTAGAGACATAGTGGCTTACACGCTTAATATCTTCAACGGCATCCGCAGGGGCAATAGCGGCTCCAACTTGTTGCATACAGCTATAGTCCGGCATATCGTCACCTATAAAGGCCATATCCGCTAAGCGTAAACCGTAACGTGTAGCGAGCTCCTCAAGCAGACTTAATTTGTCCGAGACGCCCAAATGTATCTCGGGAACATGAAGCCCCTCCATACGTTTCAAAACTCCTTGAGAACGCCCTCCGGTAATCACGAAAACCAACAAACCCTGCTTGACTGCATACTGTATCGCATACCCGTCTTTGACATTGAAAGTCCGCAATTGCTCACCATTTTCGTTGACTAAAATAGCACCGTCTGTCAATACTCCGTCGACATCCAAAACAATGCATTTTATATTTTTTAACGTAGAATAAATCATAACTAATACAAAGGTAACTAATAATTGTAGATATGCTAAACCGCCTCCTTACTCAGAATAGCCATAGATTTATCAATATAAACCAGAAACATCAAGAATTTGTCACAAAGTAGTTGTTATCGCAACTTTTGTTCTAATAAGACTTGACAACTACCGATTCTTGACGTAACTTTGTGTTAACAATTCGGAAATCTATGAAAGTATTCGAATAGAAAAAAGAGTTGTTTTAGAATAGTCTTTTCATAATTTAGGTTTATAATTGGTTAGTAGCAAACCTTGGCGCCCATCGTCAAGGTTTTGTTCTTTTATACCCTACAGATTGGCTCCAACAGTCCCCATCATCATGTCACCAATGTTGCCCCTCTTCAGATAAAACTTTCATGATTCATTCCGTTCACCAACAGATACACAAGTTCTTGATGCTCATTGAACGGAAAAAAATAGCGTTCATTGATGCCTTCGAATATAGCGTCGCATCAATAATACATGCACTTTCAGAAAAAAAGGGGCACGAAAATGCCCCTTCAGTTTATAATAATATCTTGTCTTAAGACTTATTCTTGTCCGTACCTTTAGGATTGGATATGGACGAACGCATATCTGTATCCGCTTGGATATTTTGCATCTTATAATAATCCATAACCCCTAGATTACCGTTGCGAAAAGCTTCTGCCATTGCCAACGGCACCTGAGCTTCTGCTTCAATAACCTTAGCCTTAGCCTCTTGCGCTTTCGCTCTCATCTCCTGCTCATTCGCAACAGCCATAGCACGACGCTCCTCAGCACGGGCATTAGCCACTTTAAGGTCAGCCTCTGCTTGGTCAGTCTGCAATTTTGCACCTACGTTTTCACCGATATCGATATCAGCGATGTCAATAGATAGAATCTCAAAGGCTGTTCCTGAATCCAACCCTTTCGACAATACGGTCTTGGAAATACGGTCAGGGTTTTCCAACACCTCCTTATGATTTGCAGAAGATCCTATCGTAGTGACGATACCTTCACCCACACGAGCTAAGATTGTTTCTTCTCCGGCACCACCTACCAACTGATTAATATTAGCACGTACCGTAACTCTAGCCTTCGCGATCAACTGTATACCATCTTTGGCAACAGCCGCTACAGGAGGTGTATTAATAACCTGAGGGTTAACAGAAAGCTGCACCGCATCAAAAACATCCCTCCCAGCTAAATCGATGGCTGTAGCGAGTTTAAAATCCAAAGGAATATTAGCCTTATCTGCTGAAATCAATGCTTTGATCACCTTATTAACATTTCCACCTGCAAGATAGTGTGTCTCAATATCATTGGTACTGATACGGAGTCCTGCTTTGGTCGAGGTAATCATCGCATTCGTAACCAATGCTGGAGAAACTTTCCGTAAACGCATTAACACGAGATTCAGTAGACTGATACGTACGTTGGAAAGTTGAGCAGTAAACCATAGATTCACTGGTAATAGGTAAAGCAATAAGAACAATGCGACTACAGCCCCAATGACCGTTAGAATTAAAGAAACGTCTGAATTCATAAATTAATATTTTTAAAAATAGCTTGTTAAAGATATTAATTTATTTTAATTTTTTAAGCATAATCTGCTTTAGATTCTTAGAAATCCTTATAAAGAAATTTAAACAATTATATACCTTTGCATTAATCTGACCTAGTCCGAATGAATGAAAAACAAAGTGTAAACTTTATATAGACGGAATATTTTTAGTTTTTTTTACATTGTTTTAGAAATCACCATCCATGAATAAACGAAACAAATTAAAAACACAAGTTTTTATAAGTATTGGCGTTGCTATTGCAATTATCTTAGTATCCATACTTTATTTGTTTAACCAGTTTTCTAACTATATGGTTAGGAACGATGAAATCATCAAGAACTCACAAGATCAACTGCAAGCAGCCACAGCTATAAACACAGATTTCTACAACCTTACCCGCGCACGCATTGATCAAATAAAAGACAAACAGAATGCTGAATTCGAAGCTACGACACATAAGGAGGCACTAAAAAAGCAGATCACTGTGCTACAGACCATTAGTTCGGAAAACAGGGAAAATGCACAACACCTAATCGATCGTATCGAATTTGTATTGACCAATACCACTCCAAGTATTACCCTATCTAGAGACGAAGCTATCAATCACTGGATCGAAGAACAAGAAAAAAACTTACAATCTACCAACGTATTTGTCGGGTCTATAATTGCCAATCGGGCCAAGGAAATGGCCAGCAACGAAAAGTACATCAATGATGTGAAATCCGTTGCTACAGGACTAATTGCCATAAGCCTCCTAATAATCGGATACGTTTTTTATAAAATCTTCCAGCTCCTAAATCAATTACGCAAATCCAGTAATGAATTGCAGGTTGTCAACAAAGAGTTTGAAGAAGCACGAATCAAGATTGAAGACACAAATTGGATTTTGGAAAACAGTGCTTATGTCGCTGATAAAATAAGTGGTATCGATGAAAGTGAGAAAATAAGTAGTATTGTGACTGATTTACTGAACAAACAGCTGCCCTTACAGGCCATCGCTATGTACATCAGAAAGCTAGACTCCTATGAATTCATACTGACCGCCTCATTGGGATTAAAGAATGCGTCGAGCCTCAGTGGATTCGTAAGTGGTGAAGGCTTTTTGGGAAAGATCGTCGAAGATAAAAATTTTATTGTTCAGGAGATAAAAGACTTCAACCACCTAAACACACAGACAGGAACATTAAACCAACTCCCATCCACCGTATTTATCTCTCCTTTGGTCCATGAGGGGCATTGCCTTGGTGTTATTGAAATGGCGGTATTGTGTGAAGAAGCGGATCAAAAAAGATACCAAGACTATCTAGCGCGAATAAGCCGGATTATAGCTACACGAATCAAATTCGGGCAAAGCCACCTACTGGTAGAGCAACTGCTAGAAGAAACCCAGCGGCAAACTGAGGAGCTAGAAGCACAACAAGAAGAGCTCCGTATAACAAACGAAGAACTTATTCACAAGACCCACCTATTAGAATCTTCTGAAGAAGAGCTCCGTGTCCAACAAGAGGAGCTCACGCAGACCAATACGGAGCTAAATCAAAAAGCAGCGGAAGTAGAAAAGCGAAACAACGAACTCAATGATGCCCATAAAGTCGTAGAGCAAAAAATAAGTGAGGTACAACAGGCGAGTAGATACAAATCCGAATTCATGGCAAATATGAGCCACGAACTAAGAACACCACTAAACAGTATTTTGATCCTTGCTAAATTACTACAGGATAATAAAGCGAAAAACCTCAATACAGAACAGGTCAAATATGCCAGTGTGATACATGGCGCGGGTACGGATCTCTTAGAACTTATCAATGAACTGTTGGACTTAGCAAAGATTGAATCTGGAAAAATAGACTTAAATGTTGATAAAATCTACACCAGAGATTTTATTGAAAATACAGAGGAACTCTTCCGCGCTGTAGCAAAAGACAAAGGTATTACCTTTACAACACAGATTGCACCTGAAGTCCCGAAAGACTTCCTTTCCGACGAGTATCGACTGCAACAGGTGATAAAGAATTTCCTATCCAACGCTTTTAAATTCACGCCTATAAACGGTTCGGTAGAACTGAATATCCGGATGCAGGCCAACAATCTTTTCTTTGAAGTCAAAGACTCTGGAAAAGGGATTACAAAAGAAAAACAAGAGCTTATATTTGAAGCATTTAGACAAGAAGACGGATCGACAAGTCGTAAATATGGTGGTACGGGACTCGGATTATCCATTAGCAGAGAAATCGCATCCTTACTGGGCGGACGGGTCACATTGGATAGTGAACAGGGACAAGGGAGCACTTTTGCACTAATAATCCCTTACGCCCCCTTTGAAGCCATCGAAGAACCAAAGAGACAGCTTGTTGCAGAGAAAAAAGAGAGTGTTAAACCAATTTCTGAAAAAGTTGCGGAACAAGAACTGCCTACAGCCCAAAAAGATCGTAAAATCCTTATCATCGAAGATGACATCAATTTTGCAGACATATTAAAAGGATTTGCGGAAGACTATGGTTTTACCGTGACACTTGCCCATGACGGAGCAAAAGGATTTGAAGAAGCCCTGCAGACTATACCAGATGCCATCATTCTAGATGTCATGCTACCTATCGCCGACGGGTGGGAGGTATTAAGAATGCTCAAGGAAAATCCATCCACCAAACACATACCGGTACACATGATGTCTGCAGCGACCTTTAACAAGAAAGATTTCTTAGAGAAAGGAGCTATAGGTTTTATGCACAAACCGGTAACAGCAGACACGATACAGAATACATTTGAAACGATAAACTTGAATGTGAGCCAATCGGTCAAGAAAATATTATTGATTGAAGACCAGGAGCTACAAAGCGAATTCATCAAAGATTCATTTGCAGACCACAACATCAATGTAATCCAGACATTTTCGCTCGCTACAGCTTGGGACAAGCTGAACGAAGAGGTGAATATCGACTGTATCATCCTCGATATGCAACTCCCTGATGGCAATGGTCTGGATTTGATTGAAAAAATAAAAGAGACGCCAAACCTGGTCAATATTCCAATTATTATCAACACGGCTTACGAACTTCCTAAAGAACAGCACGATCAAATACTGGCAGACGCAAGAGCCACTATACTAAAATCCGACAAATCGAGCGACCGACTGATAGATGAAGTCAATTTGTTTTTAAATAAAATAAACGACACTTCTTACCAACCTATCAAAAACATGGGTAATATTCAACAGACGAGCAATCTCAAGGGAAAACGCGTACTGGTAGCAGATGATGACATGCGAAATATATTCGCCCTGACCACTTCACTACAGGGTTTTGAGATGGAAATAGAAATTGCCAATAATGGAAAAGAAGCCGTACAGATCATGAGCAATCCTGACAATAAGATAGACATCATCCTAATGGATATCATGATGCCAGAAATGGACGGATATGAAGCAATCAAAATAATTCGCGAAGACCTGAAATACAAAAGCATCCCTATCCTAGCTGTAACAGCCAAAGCAATGAAAGGGGATCGTGAAAAATCCATACAGATCGGTGCCAATGACTATGTCAGCAAACCCATAGATATAGATAAGCTAACATCATTAATGCAAGTATGGTTGGGCTAACGTATAACAATGACTTCATCAGTTTTACAGACTTGGATGAGCTAATCTATCTGTTGAAAAACATTTCAGAATTTGATCTTAGTGGGTATTCAAAATCATCACTCAAACGTCGCATAGAACGCTTTCTCATTGTCGAAAAAATGGATTTGGTAGACTTAAAAAATGCCATTCTAAATATCGATGGGTTCGAAAATTATTTTATCCAAGAACTAGTCGTCAACGTAACAGAAATGTTCCGAGACCCCGAGTTTTTCAAGCAACTAAAAGCGAAGACGTTCCCCTACTTAGAGACCTACCCTCAGCTACGATTATGGAGCGCAGGTTGCGCTACAGGTGAAGAAGCATATTCATTGGCTATACTGCTAAAAGAAAACAATCTATTGGATAGATCATTTCTATATGGCACCGACGTGAGTTTAAAAGCGTTAGATTTTGCCCGTAAAGGGGTTTATCCCTTAGTCAAAATGCAATCGTATACCGACAACTTTAATAAATCGGGACTGCTATCCGAATTCTCTTCTCACTATACAGCCCTTTATGATGCAGCCATCATAAACAATGAGTATAGAAACAAAGTGCTTTTTTCGACACACAATCTGGTCTCGGACAATGTATTCAACGAATTTCAGCTGATCCTATGCCGTAATGTGATGATATATTTTGACAAAGAACTGCAAGAGCGTGTTTTGACCCTATTCTATCAATCACTGGCTCTTTTTGGCTTTCTGTGCCTAGGGACCAAAGAAAGTCTATATGGACACCCTATTAAGAGTAAGTTTAAAGTTATAGACAGCACATTGAATATTTACCAAAAGATTAAATGAAAGATAACGCGGACAAAATAGTGCTCATCGGTGGCTCGGCAGGTTCCTTATTACTGATTACAGAAATATTGGATAACCTCCCTGCTCGGCTAGGCTATGCACTCTGTATTATAATCCACCGCAGCCCAACATTTAACTCCGAGATAGAACAAAATCTCTCAAAAAAACTGAATAGACCTGTGGCTGCTATTATAGATAAGATGCCTATTAAAAACGACATCATCTATTTTGCTCCTCCAGGCTATCACCTTCTTATCGAGCCAGACAAAACCTTTGCTTTGGACAGCTCTGAGCATGTCAATTATGCAAAACCTTCTATCGATGTTCTCTTTGAAACTTGTGCACAGGTATACCGAACAAACTGTAGCGCTTTTCTGCTATCAGGAGCCAATGCAGATGGTGCCCATGGATTAAAAACGATTGAAGATTTTGGAGGAAAGACTTTTATCCAAAAACCAGAAGATGCACTAATCGACACCATGCCCCTTTCGGGGATTCAAGAAACCAATACTTCCATTATTCTTAAAAACCAAGAAATAATACGTTATTTTAGCTACAACCTCCTGTCACCATGAAAAACATCAACTTATTAATACTTGACGACAAAGAAGAAAACATCATAAGCTTACGGGCCCTTTTAACGGACATCGAGAATATTAATATTATATGTTCGACGGATCCTAATGAAGCCCTTAAACTCTGCTGGAAGAATGATATCGCTCTAGCTCTTGTAGATGTGCAGATGCCCGAAATCAATGGTTTTGAATTCGTATCATTACTGAAATCAAACCCAAAAACTAGCCATATCATGGCTGTCATGGTCACTGCGATATCCAAAGAGGACAAGTACCTCATCAAAGGACTACAAAGTGGTGCAGTCGATTACCTGTACAAGCCCTTGAATCCAGAGATTACTATTGCCAAGGTAACCTCATTCATCAAACAGATTCATATCCAAGAAGAGATCATACAAAAAAACCTTGAATTGGAAGAATCAAAAAAAGCCCTGATACAAGCCAATCAGGAAGCAGAGCAGGCCCGCAAGTCCAAGGAAATCTTTTTGGCAAACATGAGCCACGAAATAAGGACCCCGATCAATGGCATCAAAGGAATCGTACACATGTTAAAAAATGCCAATCTTAACTTCGAGCAGTTGGACTGGGTCAACAGATTAGAAATAGCCTCCAATTCACTGCTACTCATCATAAACGATATTTTGGACATATCCAAAATCGACTCAGGAATGATGAAAATTGAAATGGAAGATTTTCATTTCACCAACCTGCTTTTAGACCTAGGGCAAATGTTCAAGATTAAAGCTTCTGATAAAAAACTAGATTTTGACGTCATTCTGGACCCAAAGCTACCGACACACGTGCACTTCGACTCCTTACGTCTAGAGCAAATCATCGGCAATTTTGTATCGAACAGCCTAAAATTCACAGAAAAAGGAAAAATAGTCCTCGCAGTCGAATCTTTGGAAAACGACGAGAAAACACATAAAATAAAATTTTCAGTCAGCGATACAGGAATCGGCATCAAACCAGACTGTGTCGACAAAATATTTCTCGCTTTTGAGCAGGGAGATGATGGAATCACTAAAAAATTTGGAGGCACAGGACTTGGCTTAGCAATTGTAAAGCGACTTGCTGAGCTTTTGGATGGTACAGTGCATGCCAAGAGCATTTATGGACAGGGCTCAGAGTTTTCTTTTATCGTAGATATCAAAGTACCTGAAAATACGATAAAGATAAAACGGGAGACAAATCTGCCCTATTCTCAATTTCCAAAACTGAACAATATAAATATATTGATTGCTGAAGACAATGAACTTAACAGCTTTATGCTGGCACATATGCTGCAAACCTGGAACTGTAAAGTAACGGTAGTCAAAAATGGAAGATTAGCACTCGAGGCCTTAGAAAAAGACAACTTCGATTTGGTGTTAATGGATACCCATATGCCTGTCATGAGTGGCTTTGAAGCTATCAAAGAAATACGGGGCAACATCAATCCAACACGTAGGCAAACACCGATCATTACCATTTCTGCATCCGTGCTAGAACACGAACAGCAGGCGGCATTTCAGGTCGGTGCGGATGAAGTAATAGGTAAGCCATTTGAGCCTACCGAACTCTACAAAAAGATAACAAAAATATGTCAGCCTGAGAAAGTCAGTAATTTGCCATTTTGAGTAAGAGGTCAACCTTTAATTCTTTTATTTTTAGTACCTTTAAGCGTTATATTCACAACGACAGAAGTTGCATAAAAGCAGCCTCCACAGGAAGGAAGGATTCTTTTAGCAGCGTTATTAAACAAAATGAAACGGGTATAGCAGTACGTTGTATTCTATATCCTTAATTTAATCAAATTTCAATGAAAAAACTATTTTTTATCCCTGTCCTAGCTGCAGTTGTCTCTTTGGCAGCATGTGGAGGAAACAACACGAAAACAGAAGGTTCGACAGAAAACAAAACAGAGGAAACGGCGTCTGAGCCTACAGCGGAAACAGTACCTGGTATTGAAAACGTAACGATTTCAAACAGCTGGACTGTAGAAGGTAATGACCAAATGAAATTTAACACGGAATTGATTCGTGTAAAAGCAGGTGAGCCTTTGGAATTGACATTGAAAAACGTAGGCAAAATGCCAAAAGAATCAATGGGACATAACTTGGTAATATTAAAACCTGGTGTAGATTTGCCTACTTTTGGAGGAGAAGCTTCGACTGCTGCGGACAATGAGTATATCCCTAAATCAGCTTTATCTTCTATCGTAGCACATACAAAATTATTGGGACCTGGCGAAGAAGATAAAATCTCCGTTACCTTAGAAAAAGGTGTATATGACTACATCTGTAGTTTCCCAGGACACTATGGTGTGATGCACGGTAAAATCGTAGCGGAATAATCAAACAATATTTAGAACACAAAAGGCACGGTTTCGTGCCTTTTTATTTATGAGGGTTTTTTGACTCAATATTTTGGAATTACTTGGAGATAAGTCTTAACTTAGCCCCGAAAATTTAAAACTCGCAATCATGCAATACGATGTTATAGTTATAGGTAGTGGTCCTGGCGGTTATGTAGCCGCTATCCGTTGCGCTCAATTAGGTCTAAAAACTGCAGTAATAGAAAAGTACAGTACATTTGGAGGAACTTGTCTTAACGTAGGCTGTATCCCTTCCAAAGCTTTACTTGACACTTCAGAGCATTATCACAATGCAGCTCATTCTTTTGCGACTCATGGAATCAGCCTTAGCAATCTTAAAATAGATGTTAAGAAAATGATTGAGCGTAAAGATGATGTTATAGCCCAAAATACAGCAGGAATCACTTATTTGTTCAAAAAGAATAAAATTGACTCGTACGAAGGTGTAGGTTCTTTTGTCAACAAGAACACGATAAAAATCACTAAAAAAGATGGTGCTACCGAAGAACTTACGACTAAAAACGTAATCATTGCAACAGGTTCAAAACCGACTGCATTGCCATTCTTACCTATCGACAAACAACGTATCATCACTTCTACAGAAGCCTTAAACCTTTCTGAAGTTCCGAAACACCTCATCGTTATCGGTGGTGGAGTAATCGGTCTTGAGTTAGGATCTGTTTATGCTCGTTTAGGTGCTAAAGTATCCGTAATTGAATACGCTAAATCAATCATCAGTACTATGGATGGTGGTCTAGGTAAAGAACTACAACGTGTTCTGAAAAAATCTTTAGGCATGGAGTTTTTCTTGGGGCACAAAGTAACCGGAGCGACAGCAAAAGGCAAGAAAGTAACAGTTACTGCTGAAGATAGTAAAGGACAAGCAGTTTCTTTTGAAGGCGATTACTGTATCGTATCTGTAGGTCGTGTAGCTTACACTAAAGACTTGGGCTTAGAGAACATCGGTATCACTCCAGAAGAGAGAGGTAACAAAATTCCGGTAAACGATCATTTAGAAACAGCTGTTGAAGGCGTATATGCTATCGGTGACGTTATCAAAGGAGCTATGTTGGCCCACAAAGCAGAAGACGAGGGTATCTATGTTGCTGAGCGTATCGCTGGACAAAAACCACATATCGATTACAACTTGATTCCTGGAGTAGTCTATACGTGGCCAGAAGTAGCTTCAGTAGGACAGACTGAAGAGCAATTGAAAGAAGCTGGTAAAAAATATAAATCAGGATCGTTCTCTTTCAAAGCGTCAGGTCGTGCGAAAGCATCTGGAGATACAGATGGATTTGTCAAGGTATTGGCCGATGCAGAGACTGATGAAGTCTTAGGTGTACATATGATTGGGCCACGCGCAGCAGACATGATTGCTGAAGCTGTGGTAGCAATGGAATATAGAGCATCAGCAGAAGATATTGGTAGAATCTGTCATGCACACCCTACATTTACCGAAGCATTGAAAGAAGCTGCATTGGCCGCAACGGCTAATAGAGCTATCCATGCTTAATTCTAGAAAAACTTAGAAAAACAATAGAAATGCCTTTTGCTAAAACCATCCAATAGGACGGGTATAGGCGAAAGGCATTTTTCCTTTAAAAACTTGTTTTAATTTTTATGCCTATGAACTTTCATACACGAAAATGGGTAAAACCTGAGGATTTAAACCCTAACGGATCTTTGTTTGGGGGTACACTCTTAAGATGGATCGATGAAGAAGCGGTAATCTATGCTATTGTGCAGTTAGGAAATCCACATGTGGTCACGAAGTTTATTTCCGAAATCAATTTTGTCAGCTCCGCAAAACAGGGGGACATCATCGAACTAGGAATCACTGCGACAGAATTTGGCAGGACTTCCATTACGATGCGATGCGAAGTTAGAAATAAAATAACCCGAAAAACGATACTATCTATTGACAAACTCGTTTTTGTCAACCTCGATGCTGAAGGAACACCTACACCTCATGGCAAAACAGAAATCACTTATGCTTATATGAGTGTAGACAAATTTACAAAGGACGAAACACCGTAACGTCCTTTGTAAAATAGGTATATCTTATAAGGTATTAACCGCTTTTTTGGGAGCTGCTATCTCCTTCTTAACATCGCGCTCGACCCAAAAAGAAACGATAGGAATCAACGATACGACGAAATACTTGACCACTCTTGAAAACTTCCAACTGTAAGTCTGCCAACAAGCGAGCAAAAGTATCACAAACAGGACGACCAAGAAACCGTGAATAGATCCAGCAATACGGACTGCACCGTTTCTAATGTCATCAGGAACTTCCATAAAGTGATGTAAAACATACTTAATAGGCATAGCAATAAAGAATAGAATAATCGTGGAAATGGCTTCCCAAAGAGCAACTTGCTGAAAAATACGTATCATGGTATAAATTATTTTCAGCAAAAATAAACCAATCTTTGACCTCTCGGGCATCATTTGATAGAATTGACTAGCGTTTGACAATCTATCCTACTGGACCTCATGTTTTTATTCATTACCATCTAATTGTCACATAAAGTATAAGGAATCTTCAAATACGTCCTTTAGAGGCCAAAAGAACTGAAACAGCGACCAATAATACCGATACTTTCAATAAAAAAATGTATTTTTGATAGCAAATTGTTTAATATAAATACAGAAAATATATGAACTACGACATCATCGTGATTGGAAGTGGCCCAGGTGGTTACGTTGCAGCCATACGTGCAGCTCAGCTAGGCTTTAAGACTGCCGTTGTAGAGCGTGAAGCTTTGGGTGGCATCTGCTTAAACTGGGGATGTATACCGACCAAAGCTTTATTGAAAAGTGCACAAGTTTTCGAATACCTAAACCATGCTGAAGAGTACGGTATTAAAGTACAGGGTGGAGAAGCTGACTTTGGGGCAGTTGTAAAAAGAAGTCGCGGTGTTGCTGACGGTATGAGCAAGGGTATACAATTCTTGATGAAAAAAAACAAGATTGATGTTATATTGGGAACTGCCAAAATCAAAAAAGGTGGTAAAATCGATGTAAAAGCAGCAGATGGAAGTACTAAAGAATATACTGCAAAACACACGATCCTAGCGACAGGTGCGCGTTCAAGAGAGTTGCCAAACCTACCGCAAGATGGCAAAAAAATCATCGGATACCGTCAGGCAATGAATCTACCGAAACAACCTAAATCGCTTGTAGTTGTTGGTTCTGGAGCTATCGGTGTTGAGTTTGCTTATTTCTATAATGCAATGGGCACTAAAGTAACTATTGTAGAATTCATGGACAGAATCGTCCCTGTTGAAGATGAAGAGGTATCTAAACAACTAGAAAAATCACTGAAGAAAGCAGGAATCGATATATTAACAAAATCTGAAGTTCAGTCTGTTGATACAAGCGGAGCGCTTTCTAAAGTAAGTATCAAAACGGCTAAAGGTACAGAAGTAATCGAAGCAGAAGTCGTGCTTTCGGCAGTAGGTATCACACCTAACATTGAAAACCTAGGTCTAGAAGAAGTTGGCGTAAAAGTCGATAAAGGTCGCGTATTGGTCGATGACTACTACAAAACAAATATAGATGGTGTATATGCGATCGGTGATATCGTAAAAGGACAAGCTCTAGCACACGTAGCTTCTGCAGAAGGTATAACCTGTGTGGAGAAAATCAAAGGTCTACACGTAGAGCCAATCGATTACAATAACATCCCAGGATGTACGTACTGTTCACCTGAAATCGCATCTGTCGGATATACAGAGAAAGCAGCTCGTGAAGCAGGATATGAAGTAAAAGTCGGTAAATTCCCTTTCTCAGCTTCAGGTAAAGCTTCAGCAGCAGGTGCCAAAGACGGTTTTGTAAAACTAATCTTTGATGCCAAATATGGGGAGTTTTTAGGAGCACATATGATCGGTGCTAACGTTACTGAAATGATAGCAGAAATTGTTGTCGCTCGTAAGTTAGAGACTACAGGTCATGAAATGATTAAATCAGTACACCCGCACCCTACAATGAGCGAAGCCATTATGGAAGCGGCAGCTGATGCGTACGATGAAGTAATCCACTTGTAAGACGCATATTCATATAAACATAAAAAAGGCAGATTATAAATAATCTGCTTTTTTTTATTTTAAGACCAGCTTAGAGGGGAATATAACCTCCTGAGGTTCTATTTTATCACTGCTGTCGAGAATTTCAAAAAGTATCTCCGCAGCTTTCCTTCCCTGCTCATCGGGATATTGTTCTATGCTCGCCAAAGGCGGATTCTCCATATATTTCCAAAGCGGGTAATTAGCAAAGCTAATAAAATGCATATCCTGTCCTACACTGATTCCTTTGCCACGGGCATACTTGATGACATCCAGCGTCACGAAATCATTGAAAGAGACGATAGCAGAAGGTCTTTCGGGCAACACACATAACTGCTCCATCGCAGCCTGATTGCCTACCTCAGTAAGATCGGTATGCACAACATACTTCTCATTAAATTCGTAGTTATTCTTGACCAAAGCCTTTTGGAAAGAGGCTGTCCGCTCGGCCGCGGCCAACAAAGTCTCCGGACCATTGATCAATGCAATATTTTTGTGGCCACGAGAGATAAAAGCTTCAATCGCTTCCTCCATCCCAGAGGCAAGGTCACAGTATACGCGATGTACACTGGTAGATTCGGGAACACAGTCAAAGAAAACAACGGGAATCTGCGAACTAGCCAATATATCGACAAAACCCAAATCAGTCGTATTTTTCCCTAAAGACATCAAAATACCATCGACACGATGTTTCTTGAAGGTCGTGATAATTTGAGACTCTCTCTTGGCATCATCTAATGACTGTCCCAACAGCACAGTGTATTTTCTATCCTCAGCGATTCCCTCGATGGCACTGATAGCTGACGAGAAAAAAGGTTCGGACAATGTTGGTAAAATAACACCTATTGTAAAGGTCTTACGTTGTTTAAAAAAGATAGCCGTCTGATTGGGTTCATAATTTAGCTCTTCGGCCATTTTTTTCACCCGCATAGTCGTGACCAATCCAATACTAGGATGATCATTCAATGCTCTGGACACCGTAGATGGCGATATCTTCAGCTTTCTTGCAATTTCTTTAATAGTAGTCGGTTTGCTCGATTTCATCATGACACAATTCTATTTTATAATAAACCTCCTCATACCCAAAGATAACCTTATTCTTTTAACCGCAAAGTCCCATTATTAAACTTAAACATACCTACATCACTTGGTCTACTGTTTACATTTTTAATATTTTTACTATTTTGATTCCGGAGCTTATCTTTTGAGGCGACAGCTGTTTTAGTGAGCGTAGAAAAACTATTTGTTCTGGCATGATACAGAGCTTCGGCAATAAACCCCTCCCTTGGATCTCCAAAATCCTTGAGAAAATCTTCATCTGTTATTTTATCAGGCGCTAACCCACCAAAATAGTCTCCAAAATTATTAGCGTTAAACATTTGAAAAGACGTAGCATATATTTCAACTTTGGATTTGCCATGCTTTATTGGAATCCCAAAAAATCCGACAGGCTTACCATACGTTTTTTCAGATCCAATCACAACAACGTTCATATGGGGCCTCAGTGTATTGATCAACATTTCGCTCGCTGATGCAGTGGATTTAGTTACCAAGAAATAGACTGTAGATAAGTTAAGCTGCCCTTTCTTATCAAAATTTACAGGGCCAAAAGCACTATCTTGCGCGGTCCACCTCCATTGCTTTTCCAATACATCATTCACTTTGTAATAGTACATCTTCTTTTTGTCACCTGATAATGGAATAATCTTATCTGCCAGATACTCCGCTGTATTCACAGCACCACCGCCATTATATCTAAGGTCTACAATCAAAGAATTAATTTGCTCATTCTCAAATGAATTGAAAACTTTCTGAAAGTCATCATACATTTTCGTCTTTACCCCTCTATCCTCAATATTCACAAATGAACTAAAAGCTAGATACCCTACCTTCTGCGCACCTTTTATATCCGAATTTATCTCAAAAACCTTATTGTTTAAAATTGGATTAAAATTATAAATACTATTAGTTATCAATTTCTCAGTTATCACAGAATTTGGTGTAACCCATTTCACGTTCATCGAGCTAGACCCTAGCGCATTATTTATTCCTTTAAACTGTTGTCGTTCTTGAGTATTCCAATCTATATCTGTCCTCCCAGCCAAGCTTAAGATGCGATCTCCGCGGCGAATACCTGCTTCATAGGCTGGCGAGTTGACATCTACCATTCGAACGTATAAGTAAGCATTGTCAGCATCCGCAAACGCCTCCTTTGTCTGAAGATAAAACACATACATACCATAACTACTGGCTACGGCACTTTGGATTTCCCGACTGATCTCGCCCTCACGATCCAAAAAACTATACCTATCTATTGGCTTTCCAGTACCCAAATCAACAGGTGTTAAGCTTGTAAGATAATTTAAAACATCTTCTGCTGTATCGTATTTTTTCGTAAGTGAACGTAAAACGGTAGCGTCCTCTATGCTATTCACATTCCTTGGAATGATATAATCCTGCCATAAAGACAACAACTTCATATAAAACAAAGTAGAGTCCTTTAAAAAGCTTTCATCGTTTTCAATCACTTCTTCGACCGGAGGTTCAGTCTCTGGTTGCACATTGGCTTTCTTACATGCAATCATTATACTTATTCCAGCAAGAAGCACTATAAAGGACAGGAGGTTTTTCATATAGGCAGCGGTTTATTTAGTTATCGACTAGTTCATTAATAATTAAAATCTGATCTTTTGGTAAATGGTACTCTTCTGCAATATAATCAATTGGGTTGAAAGATTTGAACTCCAGCTCATCAATAAAATATACTTTTAAACTTTCTTTTACTTTATCCGCCTCTCCCCAATCTATAAACCGAAGCTTATTAAGCTGTTCGACAGGATTTCCTTTAGTAAGTACTGCTATTTGCTTTTCTCCTTCCACCAAACGCAATAAAAGTTCGGCTACGGGTTCTAAGACCAACAACCGTAGCGGAATCTGCGCATTTGCGATCAATCGATTAAAATTATCTTCGTACTTACTATCTATTCCATACATAGTCTGTGTAGCCGGAAAAACCGCAGCCTCACCATGATGGTCATAGACTTTCTTCATGAACTCGGCCATCTCACTGGCTTTGACAGTACCTTCTGTAAATTCATAAAAGCTGCCAAACAAATAGTATACCTGCAACAGGTACTCGCGCTTGGAAAAAAGAACATCGTCCAATTCAAACAGATAGAGCGATTTATCTAGCGACAATTCATCTAACTTCATTTGGCAACAGTTAAGATAAATGAATCGCCTGAATCGGAAATTAGTCCTAAACCGTTAAAAGCTGCGACGTTTGACCCTGTCCCCAACACATCATAACCATCCGACACAAGACTCAAAGGCAACTCTGCGCCCGGGTTTTCTAAAATGTTTAAATCCGGCAGCTCGGCCATGGACGGGCATAACACTTGTATACCATACTCTTCAAACAAGAGAAGCGAAGCACTCAGCGTTTGGACTTCATCAAGCCCCATGGGTAAAATATAGCTACATTCTAAATCTAACGCCATCTTTAGCATCTCATGCGCATAAGTCGGATTGACTCCCTTAGGGATTTTATGATATCGATTTCCAAATAAAGCTGGCACCTCGTCGGAAGTAGCCAATACCAGTTCAAATTTTTCGGATAATTGTCGTGCTACACGCATCGAAAAAGAACGTGTAGCACAAGTCAGTAAAAGTTTTTTCATGTATTTTTCTAGCCGTAAATAAGTCCGTCGCGCATATGAATCGTCCGGTCTGAAATATTTGCCAACTCTTCGTTGTGTGTAACAATAATAAACGTTTGATTCATCGAATCCCGTAAATTAAAAAATAGTTGATGTAATGATGCAGCATTCTCGGAATCTAAATTTCCTGAGGGCTCGTCCGCTAGCACCAAAGAAGGATTGTTAATTAATGCCCGTGCTACAGAAACACGCTGCTGCTCGCCACCCGACAGCTGGCCTGGCTTGTGATGCGCACGCTCGGTAACCCCCAAAATATCTAACAGCTCCATCCCTCTTGCTTCGGCCTTTTGTCTGGAAGTACCGTTAATAAAAGCTGGAATACAAATATTTTCTAAAGCAGTAAATTCTGGCAACAGATGATGAAACTGGAATACAAACCCGATGTGCTTATTTCTAAAAGCACTCATCTCGTTGGCAGAAAGGGTATGTATGGCCGTATCATTGATAAAGAGCTCTCCTTTATCCGCCTTATCCAATGTTCCAATGATATGCAAAAAAGTACTCTTACCGGCACCTGAGGCACCGACAATAGAAACAATCTCGCCACGCTGCACCTCAATATCAACACCTTTGAGGATAGGCAATGAACCAAAAGACTTGTGAATGTCTGTCGCTTTAAGAATCATATGGCGAATTTACTAAAAAGAATGAAAATCTATGGCCTCCTAACAGTTACCTATCAATCTCATATTAATTAAGGATTCAAAATAAAGCCTTGCCTCTTCCGAATAAAAACCCTATTTTTACGTCAAATTTTTTTATCAATGAACATTCACGAATATCAAGGAAAAGAAATACTTAAGAGTTTTGGTGTAAGAGTCCAAGAAGGAATCGTTGCTGAAACGCCTGAGCAAGCAGTTGAAGCTGCTAAGAGAATGAAAGAAGAATTCAACTCGGATTGGGTTGTGATTAAAGCACAAATCCATGCAGGTGGCCGTGGTAAAGGTGGTGGTGTAAAGTTGGCTAAAAACCATGATGAGGTATTGCAACGTGCAACAGACATCATCGGTATGCAACTTGTTACTCCGCAGACTGGTCCTGAAGGTAAAAAAGTTAACAAAGTGCTAGTTGCACAGGACGTTTACTACCCTGGTGATAGTGAAACCAAAGAGTTCTACATGTCTGTATTGTTAGACCGTGGTACAGGCCGCAACATCATCATGTACTCCACAGAGGGTGGTATGGATATCGAAGAAGTAGCTGAGAAAACTCCACACTTAATCTTCAAAGAAGAAATCGACCCTAAAGTTGGCTTACAAGGATTCCAAGCGCGTAAAATCGCCTTCAACCTAGGTTTGACAGGTGCTGCACATAAAGACATGGTTAAGTTCGTTGCGGCTTTATATAAAGCTTACGATTCTATCGATGCTTCTATGTTTGAGATCAACCCTGTATTGAAAACATCTGATGATAAAATATTGGCTGTTGATGCTAAAGTAAATTTAGATGAAAACGCTTTATACCGTCATGCTGACATCGCTGCAATGCGTGATATCACAGAAGAAGATCCAACAGAAGTTGAAGCTGGAGAATCTAACTTAAACTATGTTAAATTAGATGGTAACGTAGGCTGTATGGTTAATGGTGCTGGTTTAGCAATGGCTACAATGGATATCATTAAGTTGGCTGGTGGTGAGCCTGCAAACTTCTTGGACGTAGGTGGTACAGCAAATGCAGAAACAGTAAAAGCTGGTTTTAACATCATTTTGAAAGATCCTAACGTAAAAGCTATCTTGATTAACATCTTTGGTGGTATCGTACGTTGTGATCGCGTAGCACAAGGTGTAATTGATGCATATAACGAAATCGGTAACATTCCAGTGCCAATTATCGTACGTCTTCAAGGTACAAATGCTGCAGAAGCGAAAAAATTGATCGACGAATCTGGGTTACAGGTTTACTCAGCAATCTTATTGAAAGAAGCTGCTGAATTGGTAACAAAAGTATTGGGAGAGAAATAGACTTTCAACAATAATATAGAAAAGGGGGTGAAACAAGTTTCATCCCCTTTTTTGTGTTATAACCATTTTTAACATATGTAAAAATTTATTACTACTATAATGCCGATTTTTGTAAACGACAAAACACTATAGATCAAAAGCAACTATGAGCGCTATTCTTTCAAAAAAAACAATAATCCGACTAGTTATCATTTGGCTCGTCGTCCTAATATTTAGTCTTTTTGGACATACCTTTAATCAGGGATTAAGCCCAACAAGTGGAACAGTACTATTTATAGTATTACTAAGCACGATTATATACTCCTCATTTGGAGTCGTCAAAGAAGCCGATGAATTGGCCCATAAACTGGGCGAACCCTATGGCACATTGATATTAACGCTATCTATCGTTTCCATAGAAGTTATCCTGATTTCGGCAGTAATGTTGGGCCCTGGAGAATCTGCTGAAATTGCCAAAGATTCTATTTTTTCGGTAATGATGATTATCATGAATCTCGTTGTTGGGATATGTCTATTATTCGGAGGGTTGAAGTATGGCGAACAAGAGTACAATGCGCAAGGTACCATGACCTATCTATCCATGATCATCATGCTGTCTGGGATATCAATGCTATTACCAAACTTTATCCAAGGTGCTGGAAATGGCATTTTCTCCAATGTACAGGCGATTGGCATATCCAATCTCATCATCATACTGTATACATTCTTTCTTGCTTTCCAAATGAAAGGCTATAGACACCTCTACCTACAACCTCGGCAAGGACAAATGGGAATCCGCTATAACGACCGAAAGCTAAGCGCTAATGAGGAAAAAAGCAATGGCGGGAATGTGGACAAGAGGGAGATCATAATACGCAGTATTTTGCTCATCACGATAATACTACCTATTGTATTATTGTCCCACCATATGGCCAGTGTGGTAGATTATGGAATCAAAACAACCAATCTTCCTCCACTCTTGGGCGGTATTCTAATTGCGATTATCGTATTTACTCCAGAGTCGATGACAGCGGTAAAAGCAGCTCTGAACAATGAGTTTCAACGGGCGATCAATCTTTGTCACGGGGCTTTTGTCTCGACAGTAGGGCTTACAATTCCCTCTGTACTTATCATCGGTTTAATAACAGGTAAGACTGTTGCATTAGGACTTACCGCAACAGAGACGATTTTATTCGTGATAACACTCCTATTGAGTCTGATGAGTTTCTTAGGCAAACGCACTTCCCCTATTCTGGGTGTGATGCATATTGTCCTATTCGTACTATTTATTCTTTTGGTATTTAACCCTTAATGATAGATTATCCAATGGGCATCCGGGCCAACGGTCCGATGTCTTGCCCTACAAAATCCTTCTTGAGGTATTTATGATAACCGGCGATGGCAATCATCGCTGCGTTATCTGTACAGTATTCAAATTTGGGGATAAACACGTTCCATTTATAACGTTCTCCCATTGCCAATAGCGCTGTCCGTAATCCCGAATTGGCAGATACGCCACCAGCAATGGCAATATCCTTAACTCCAGTCTGCTTCGCAGCTTTCTTGAGCTTATTAAGTAAAATAGACACAATACGGTCTTGTACTGATGCACACACATCATCTCTATAATCTTCCAAAAAAGTTGGATTTTCAGCTACTTTACGCTGCACCAAGTATAGGATAGCTGTCTTAAGTCCAGAAAAACTAAAATCCAGTCCTGGTATCTGAGGCTCTGGAAGACTAAATGCTTTTGGATCGCCCAATTGTGCATACTTGTCAATCAATGGCCCTCCCGGATAAGGCAAGTTTAATATCTTCGCAGTTTTGTCAAAAGCCTCACCTGCGGCATCGTCCAACGTCTGCCCGATCAACTCCATGTCAAAATAATCTTTGACCAATACTATCTGTGTATGTCCTCCCGAAACAGTCAAACACAAAAATGGAAAAGATGGTCTTGGATTGTCAATAAAATGAGCTAAGATATGCGCTTGCATGTGGTTAACTTCAATTAATGGGATCTTACGCGCAAGGGCAAAGGACTTCGCAAAAGAAGTACCGACCAATAACGAACCCAATAACCCCGGTCCTCTCGTAAAAGCCACCGCATCTATATCATTTTTCGTAACTTCGGCCTGTATTATTGCTTGGTCTACGGTCGGTATTATATTTTGCTGGTGTACCCTCGATGCTAATTCTGGAACTACACCGCCATATTTCGCATGAATTGCTTGACTCGCAATAATATTTGACTTAATTTCACCGTCTATACAGATGGAGGCTGAAGTTTCATCACAAGAAGATTCTATTCCGAGGATAATTGCCATTTGAGGAAGTAATTTTAAAATACAAAAGTATCAAAAAAATACTAAAAATAACGCTAATAACTCTAGCTAGTATCCTTTTGCTAGTTGTTCTTGCTGTTTTATCTCTTCAATTTCAGTCTGTACAGACCTATGTCTCGAAGAAGGTCGCCACCTACCTATCAAACGAACTGAACAGCGACATTACGATAGACTATGTATACTTTAAACCATTTTCTTCAATCACAATAAAAGGGTTCAATGTTAAAGACAGCTACGGTGTACCTCTAGTCGCTGTAGACGAGCTTTCGGCTAATATATCCCTAACGCAAGTCTTCAACAATAAGATAGTCGTAGAAGAACTGAACCTGAAAGAAGGATTAATTAATATCGAACTGTACAAAGACAGTTCAAATTTCTCTTCCATAGTAAATTATTTTAGCCCGAAAAAAGGCACGAAACCACAGAAAAAGAAACAGATTGATTTTCAACTGGACAAAGCAACATTTGTCAACAACCATTTTAAACTACGCAACCATAATTTCAAAGGACATAATAAAGGGGTAGATTTTGCCAATCTAGATATTACTGACTTTTCAGCTGTTTTTGACAAAATCAAAATTGACTCGGTGATTTCCGCCGATATTTCAGGATTTACACTCCGTGAAAGATCCGGGTTGTTCATCCAACAACTGGATGCCTCAGCTACCTATGGCTCAAAAAAGATGGAGTTTAAAAACCTGTTCTTGAAAACTAACCGTTCCGTTGTACAGGATTACGTCTGTTTTGAATATGGCAAAATAAGTGATTTCTCACAATTCATAACGGATGTAAAAATAACGGGCAATCTTAAAAATGCCTCCGTCGATTCAAAGGACATCGAGTACTTTGCCCCGACCATGCGTTACGTGGTTTTTAAAACCAATGTGCATCGTGCTTCCCTAAAAGGTACGGTCGCTAATATCGATGCCCGAAACGTACACCTTTCGACAGGAAAAAATACCGAACTAAAGGGCAACCTCTCGATAAAAGGCCTGCCTGATATCGATAAAACATTATTCAAAGTGGAGTTGGCGAAACTGCAGACATCTCCCAAAGATGTCGAATTGCTCGTGTCTCAACTCGCAAATAAGAAAGAGTTTAATCTCCCGGAACAAATACAGCAATTTCAAAAGACAACATTCGAAGGTCGGTTTGATGGATTTTACAATGACTTTTGGGTTGATGGTAATTTTAACACTGCAGTTGGAGATGTTACCATGAAAAGTAATATCGACCTAAAAAAGGAACTCAAATATAAAGGACAGCTCTCCTCAAAACAACTGGATGTCGGCGCTCTACTCGCTATTAATACGATAGGTAACACGGGATTAGAACTCGATTTTGAGGGACAGGGGCTGAGTATGGAAGAGCTTTTATTGCAATTTTCGGGCAAGCTAACCAACAGTAAACTATTAAACTACTCCTATGAGCAAATTGCAGTAAATGCCTCGCTCAAAGACAAAATACTCGAAATCAATGGCGATATAGCTGACAACAATCTGACTATTGACTACGAATCTACTCTAGACTGGAAACAGGAATCTCCGAGCTACCTCCTAGACGCAGAAATCCATCATGCTAATCTAAATAAGCTGGGTTTTATAAATAAGGACAGTGTCGAAATACATGCTGCGCATATCAATACGAATCTGATTGGAAATTCCTTAAATACGCTTACAGGGCACTTGGATGCAGCAGCAATCCAGTTATCCACTACAAAAGGTAATTTCAATATCAAGTCCCTCCAATTTAAGGCTGAAGGAAATGAAAGCAATCGGTCATTAAGGCTCAATTCGGATATATTGGATGTAAAAATGGAAGGAATTATTGATTTAAACACGATAATACCCTATTTCAAGTCCTTGGCTATGCGCTATGCCCCAGCCATAGGAATAGACATACATCCCTATAATCCACAAGACTTCAATCTGGATGTCCATGTAAAATCGTTTACACCTATAGCCGCACTATTAGACCCTTCGCTCAGTCTGGATGACGGAGCGCATCTAAGTGCAATATTCTCCTCAGAACAGTACACTGCTCAGTTTGTCGCCTTCAGCCCACTGGTGCTTTACAAAGGCATCAAGCTAACCAATCTATCCATTCAGGAAAATGCAGACAACAAAGCCTTTTCACTCGATGTCCAAGCTGACCGGATGAGCCTAGGCGACAGCACATATATCAACAATATTGCCATCCGTAATGTACTGGCTAATGACAGCCTACTATTTAATGTACGTATGTCTGAAAAAAATGCGATAAACTACCTAGACCTAAACGGGAATATTCATTTTGCACATAATGCACCTGCTTATATTAAGTTTAAACCCTCCTCTATTATCATCAATAAGGAATCTTGGCAACTCAATGATGATGCAGCGATGCGGGTTTCTAAAGGTAAATTCTATATTGCCAACCTAATCCTAAGCCAAGCACAACAGCGCATCAAACTAGATGGTATTTTATCCAACGAAAACGATAAAATAAATGTTCAATTTGATAAATTCAGTTTGACTTCCCTTCAAGGTATAACGAGCCCGCTAGGTATTGAACTCAGTGGTTTTCTGAGCGGAGAAGTCGAAATAACTTCGCTCTTCAAAACACCCTTCGCTTCGAGCAACATCACCACGACGCCAATCATATATAATGGCTTACCTATTGGCCAATTAAATCTGAAAGCAGATTTTGATCCTAATATTGGGACAGCGAATGTTGATTTAGCACTTATGGACGAGCGGAACAGGGGGGTAAATCTTCAGGGAACCTATAACTTCTACAATGATAATGAACCTTTGAATCTCTCGGGAAAACTCAATGAAACTGATTTAATGTTATTTCAGCCCTTTCTTAAAAACCTGGTTTCTGATCTACAAGGTAAAGCTACGGCAGACATCAATATAAAGGGGACATTTAAAAATCCGAAAATAACAGGGGTAGGGCGTTTTAGTAATTCTCAATTCGTAGTCAATTATCTCAAGACACGCTACTATGTGGACAATCAAATGGCAATGGTAGAAAACAATGCTATCATGTTGCAGAACCTACAAATCCGGGACAGCAAAAACCAAGTCGCTACGGCAAATGGTATTATTAACCTCTCTAAGTTAGCTTCTCCCTATATTGATGTAGATGTCAATGGTACTAATTTTATGATCTTAAATACGACCTATAAGGACAACAATCAGTACTACGGAACTGCTCATGCCACAGGAACATTCCTCTTTAAGGGCTACACCTCTGCTATTGACATTGATATCAATGCAAAATCGGAAAAAGGAACCGTACTCACGATTCCATTCAACAGCGCTATGACAGTATCGGATAGCGATTTTATCTACTTCATCAGCAAAGACTCCACAGAAAACGAAAAGCAACAGCGAAGATCGTTGTTCAAAGGGATAACGATGAATATGAACCTAAGCCTAACGGCTGATGCGGAGATTAATCTACAAACGAATCCTGGATCGCTAAAAGGAAATGGACTAGGAGAAATTGCTATGAAAATAACGTCCCTAGGAGATTTCGAAATGTTCGGTGATTATACCGTCAATACAGGAAAGTTTCACTTTACAGCTCAAGACTTTATTAATAAATACTTTGATATTAAAGAAGGGGGAACTATACGTTGGACAGGCAACCCGAGTGAAGCGAACATAAACTTAACTGCAATATATCAGCAACGGACTGCGGTCGGACCACTCTACAATGCTGCTGGAAGAACCGGGGATGACGAGCGGGTACTTGCACAGGCAGATATGTTGATAAAAGGCACTCTAGAACAGCCAGATATTACTTTCGACCTTAATTTCCCACAAAATCCCTATATAAAAGATCAGCTTCAGAGCTATTTAAGTGATATCAACAATGTCAACCAGCAGGCTTTAAGTCTAATCGTAAGACGTAGTTTTACGCCCAACTCGACCAGTGAAATCGGAAAGGAGGTGAATAGTACTTTACTATCCGCAGGAACTGAGATTGCGTTCAACCAGCTGAACAATATCATTTCACAATCACTTAATGTCAATTTCTTTGACTTAAACATCCGCTCTTTCAATGATGCATCCGCTTCAGTCCGACTACTGAACGACCGCCTTATTCTAACTGGAGGGATTACAGACCGAACAAACTATCAAGCCAATGATCTGACATTCTTTAGAGAAGGAATAACTACAGACGCCGAACTTACCTATAGACTACGGAAGGATGGCAATCTTATCTTGAGAGCCTATAATAGACCGTACACTAGAAACTTCCTAATACGGATGAACGAAGGGGAGTATATCAGTGCCTTTGGCGTGGTCTATCGCCAAGAGTTTGATACCTTCCAGGAATTCTGGAAAAAGATGTGGACCTGGGGGTATAGGAAGGAACAAAAACCGAAAGACCCTTTAAAACAATAAAAGCTCTCCCAATGGAGAGCTTTTATTGTTATTTAAATTTACTAGCTAATGCAGCTAACTTAGAAGCCATATCCGTTTCCGGAGCTTTCTGCTCTCTTTTATCTGTTCGCTTGCGAGGAGACTTGTCTTCAGTTTTCATGGACAAGCCAATCCGATTACGCTGTTCATCAACTTCGGTAACCGTTACCATAACACTCTGCTGTACTTTTACAACCTCATGTGGGTCTGATACAAAATGATTGGCCAACTGGCTGAGGTGTACGAGACCGTCCTGATGCACACCGATATCTACAAAAGCTCCGAAATTAGTAATATTAGTAACTATTCCAGGTAATTTCATGCCGACTTTAAGATCCTTTATTGCATTCACGCCTTCTGTAAAAGAGAATGCTTCAAACTGTTCGCGGGGATCCAATCCAGGCTTAGCAAGTTCGGCCAAAATATCATTTAAGGTAGGTAATCCTACCTCATCATTAATGTATTGTTTTAAATCGATACGCTTTCTCAATTGCGCGTCTTTCATCAACTCTCCTACTTCTACACCTAAATCTTTTGCCATTTGTTCGACAAGATTATAGCGTTCGGGGTGTACTGCCGACGAATCTAAAGGATGTAAACCATTACGGATACGTAAGAAGCCCGCTGCTTGTTCAAATGCTTTGTCTCCCAAACGTGGCACCTTTTTGAGTTCACGCCTAGATCCGAAAGGTCCATTCTCTTTTCTATAGTTTACAATCTGTTGTGCCAACGATGGGCCTAAACCAGAGATATACGCTAAAATCTGTTTTGATGCAGTATTCAATTCAACACCTACCGCATTAACACAGGAAATAACGGTGTCATCCAAAGCAGATTGTAATTTATTCTGATCTACGTCATGTTGATATTGTCCTACACCAATAGATTTAGGATCTATCTTAACCAACTCCGCCAGAGGATCCATCAGTCGTCGTCCGATAGATACAGCTCCGCGCACGGTTACATCATAGTCCGGGAACTCTTCTCGAGCCGTTTCTGATGCAGAATAAATAGATGCTCCACTTTCATTCACCATAACCAGCGTAACACCTGTTAAATTAAGTTTGCGAACAAAGTCTTCGGTCTCACGGCCTGCAGTCCCATTACCTATTGCAATAGCTTCAACATCGTATTTGCGCACCAAATGCTGTACCGTTTTCTCCGCTTCTATACTTCCACCAGCTCCGGTATGTGGGAAAATAGCGGTATTTTCCAAAAGGTTTCCTTGCGCATCCAAAACCACGGTCTTACATCCGGTACGGAATCCTGGATCTATCGCCAATAGACGCTTTTGTCCCAAAGGAGCTGCCAATAATAGTTGTCTTACATTATCCGCAAACACTTTGATAGCTTCTTCATCAGCCTTTTGGCGAGTCAACACCCGGACTTCAGTTTCCATAGATGGTTTCAACAAACGTTTATAACCATCCAATAAAGCTAATTCTACCTGTTTAGAAGCTTCATTGTTACCTTTAATATATATCTTTTCTACTCGAGGTAAAATTTCTTGCTCATCTACTTCGATGTCTAGGTAAAGCAATTCTTCTTTCTCCCCACGGCGCATCGCTAGGACACGATGTGAAGGTGCACTGCTCAACGATTCATTCCATTCGAAATAATCCTTATACTTCAACGCCTGTTCTTCTTTACCAGGTACAACACGGGATACAAAATGACCTTTATCCAAAAACAACTTACGTACACTTGCTCTTACTTCTGCATCTTCGGCTATTGTCTCTGCAATGATGTCTCTAGCACCCGCAAAGGCTTCTTCTACAGTATTAACACCGAGTTCTGCATTGATATACTGTTCAGCATGTGCTTCTATATCGCCTACCTGTTGCTCCAGTAACAAATCCGCCAAGGGCTGTAGACCTTTTTCACGAGCCATTGATGCTCTGGTTTTGCGCTTAGGCTTGTAAGGTAAGTAGATATCCTCCAAAGCGGCCATAGTGCCTACCGCATTGATCTGCTGCGCGAGCTCGGGAGTAAGCTTACCTTGGTCCTCAATAGATTTCAAAACGGCTTCCCTACGCTTGTCCAAATCACGTAATTGTTGAATGCGATCACGAATAGCTGTAATCTGCACCTCATCTAGACTACCTGTTAACTCTTTTCGATAACGCGAAATAAATGGGATAGTAGCACCTTCATCCAAGAGCTCAATAGTCGTCCTTACCTGTCGATCAGTGAGTGACAACTCATTCGAAATAATAATTTCGTGTAACATAAATTGGGAATAATCAAATAAGAAAGAGAAAGCTGTTGAAATATCGGTTCAACAGCTTTTCATATAATTAAAATGTGTGTTTTTAAGCTTGTCTTGAAGGAGAGTTTGTTGCGGAAGATTCCTCTCCACTATTTTTAGATTGCTCTTCTTTTGTATCTACAGATTCTACAGTGGTATCCTCATTGGGAACATGGTCACTATAACCGTACTTATAATATTCTGTATCATCAACTGGATGACCACCAGGGTTATGTTGATAGGTGTTTTCTGGAGCAGAAAACTGTGGAAATTTTTTCTCACCCTCAGTTTCGACAATTGTCTCACCTTCCGAAGAGACTTCGGCTGTATTTACGTTTGTCTCTTCTGCTTTGGGTACACTTGTTTCAGGCTTATCTTCTACCGTCACATCCAAATCCTTTTCAAAATTATTAATCTGATCCGAGATTTCTCTTTTTATTCCCTCAGAAGCGTCTTTAAACTCACGAATACCTTTTCCTAGGCCTCTAGCTAACTCTGGTAATTTCTTTCCTCCAAACAGTAATAGTATTACTATTACTATCAAAATCATCTCCTGTGTACCAATATTCAAAAATGCTAATGTCATAACTTTAAAACTTTAGAAAAGCTAAGGTAAGTGTATTATCTTTTTACATCAATAGCTAGTTGTAATTATTTAGACACATTCACCCGCTTATTTTTACCTTCAAACTTTCGTACCTTTGCAGACTAGTTCAAAAAACATGTTCCAAAATATAAAAAATAATCGTTCTTATTACCTGAGTACAATGGCCTTAGCCGGACCTGTTGTTATATCTCAACTAGGGCACACGCTGGTCCAGACCGCAGACACAATGATTGTTGGACATTTTGCTGGAACCATTTCCCTTGCGGCTGTTTCGTTAACCCATTCCGTATTTATGGTGGTACTCGTAATCGGTCTTGGTATCGCATACGGCCTCACCCCATTGATTGCTCAAGAAAATGGAAAATCAAATAAAGAAGAATGTGGAAAGTTACTATCCAATAGTTTTTGGATAAATATTGCCTCGGGGATTTTGCTATTTTGTATCGTTTACTTTGGTTCTATGTTTGCAATGCAGCACGCAGATCAGGATCCAGACGTAGTCAATGAAGCCAAGCCTTACCTTCTCCTACTCAGTCTATCGATATTGCCCTTGATGACTTTCAATACCTTCAAGCAATTTGCTGAAGGATTAGGTTTTACAAAACAAGCCATGCAGGTTACGATATGGGGAAATGTACTGAATGTTGTATTCGCCATTATATTAGTTAAAGGAATGTTTGGCTTCCCTCCTATGGGGATCCGCGGAGTGGGTATTGCTACCCTTATCGATCGTATACTCATGATGTTGGTTATGTTATTTTATGTATTAAAGTCCAACCACTTTAAAAGCTACATCGTCCATTTTAAGTTCTTCTCTGTACAAAAACAACGGGTGATATCAATTCTCAAAATAGGAACACCTGTCGCTATGCAATATGTCTTTGAAATCGGCGCTTTTGCAGGTGCATCGCTCATTGCTGGAAAAATTGGGGCCTTAGAACAGGCATCACACCAAGTGGCTATTACACTGGCGTCAATGACTTATATGATGGCGAGTGGGGTTGCTGCTGCCGCTACGATAAAGGTGGGCAACAGTTTCGGAAATAGAAAATTTATTCGACTACAGAAATTTGCAAAGGTCTCCTACCATTTAGTTTTACTCTTTATGATATGCACAGCAATTCTATTTGCTGTCTTCAATCAGCAATTACCCTACCTCATCAGCAAAGATGCAGATGTGATACAACTAGCAGCGCAATTACTACTGGTTGCTGGACTTTTTCAGCTATTTGACGGAACACAGGTGGTGGGACTTGGTATTTTGAGAGGTATGGGTGATGTTAATGTACCTACATTAATTACCTTTATTTCGTACTGGATCATTGGGCTTCCTGCAGGTTATTTCATGGGAATAGTATTACAATGGGGAATTAAAGGAGTATGGTACGGACTTACCCTTGGACTATTGAGCTCCTCTATCTTGCTAAATATGAGATATCGCTATATCGCTTCGCGGAAACTGATAATCGCTTAGCAGATTGTATTTAATAGCCTATCAAGCACAATTAATAGCACCCTCGATATACAACAACGGACTAAGGTAGGGGATGTCGAGATTGGCTCCCCTCAAAATGAACCAGATTCCCATTAGCAGGTAGAGTATAGGCATTATTGTGGCAAATCGAACCTTTACCATTTTTTTTGTCCACATGGAGGCAACAGAAAAAAGCAACATCAAAGGGAGTGTACCTAAGCCGAATAAAAGCATAAATTGAAAACTTGCACCAACCCCATCTGCATTCATCGCTGAAACAAGCGCCATATACACCATACCACAAGGCAACAAACCATTTAGTACACCAGCAATAAAAGAACCTCCGGGTCTGTACAGCCAGCGTCCCATCATACGCGCGAAAGGTTGGATGGCACGAGTTTGAAATTGAGCTAGAGCAGCGGATTTTTTTGCAAGAATATAGGATAACCCTATCATAACCAAAACAATGCCTGTTACCAAAGAAAAAAACTGTTGCCAACCCTGGACAGAAGCGATATTACCTATAAGACCAAGTAGAAGACCTAGACCTCCATAGGTCAGAATACGCCCCATTTGGTACAATAACTTATTAAATGTCTGTACCCATGAAATTTTCTGGTTGCCTTGAATCGCTATAAGTAGTGGCCCACACATCACAGCACAGTGGATACTACCAAATAGACCCATGAAAAATGCTAGATAGTAATATGTCATATTAACCCGCTATTGTATAAATAGAGACTGGTTATCGAAGTAGGCACGTGTATTATGTTCCCATACAACCTCCAAAGTCCAATTGCCTTTTGAAAAAGTTGAAACAGGTAATCGAAAAGTATTTGATTGAGTATAAAAAGGAACTTTTAAGTCCAAATTACCATCAGAAGGCCTTTTGAAATTAACTTCACCTTTATTAATATCTCCTTTGAATACAATAGTCAGTGTATCTCCATCTAATTGCA
This sequence comes from Sphingobacterium yanglingense, assembly GCA_040395455.1. Taxonomy (GTDB): domain Bacteria; phylum Bacteroidota; class Bacteroidia; order Sphingobacteriales; family Sphingobacteriaceae; genus Sphingobacterium; species Sphingobacterium yanglingense_A. Next base: position 87,291 of record JBEBQJ010000003.1, read on the forward strand.
ACTTGGGTTTGACGTCATCGTCTATCACATTTTGCTTTCGTTTGTAAACATCGTCATAGCTAAGACTCTTTTCATAGTAGTCTTCGTCGACAAGAGAATCTGTATCGTGCGATACCATATAAATACCCGCTCCCATAATTAAGAGCATAAACGTTCCTAAACCAACAACTATTCTCAATCCCCAGTTCATATCAACTATATTTTAAGAGCCAGAAGGTGAAATAAAAGTCGTCTTCAGACTCTCGACCACCTCTCCTTCCGAAACTACCTGTACACGAATATCAGTTTTGTATTTTTCAAAAATTCCTTTTTCTCCAATCAAGAAGAAACTAATTTTTGCGGATCCGTCTTTTGAGAGCTTACCGACATTATTAACCAACTGAATAGCTAATTTACGATCTTCCGGAACCAGTTCAAAGGGTATTTCCTTTCCGCTTTTATTAATTAGCTCTAAGGTATACAGGTTACTGACAGTCCCATCTTCCCGTATTTGGTATGTACTACCCGTCGCCCGCAACAAAGAACCACCTATCAATGAACGATTAAAGAGCATAAAACCAAAACCGGTCACCAAAAAGCATAATATAATAGCATAGATGATGTGCCGAACGCGGCTTTTCTTAAAGCCTTTCTTTCCTTCGATCTGACCCAATGAATAAAAACCAATCAATCTTTTCGGCTTATTGATTTTCTCCATCACAGCATCACAGGCATCTATACAAGCCGTACAGTTGACACATTCAAGCTGTATCCCATTTCGAATATCTATCCCCGTAGGACATACATGTACACACAGATTACAATCGATACAATCCCCCTTGTGCTCATCGTTCTCTCCCTTGCGCTGTTTACCCCTAGGTTCGCCACGTTCTTCATTATAGGCCACAGTAAGACTCTGGTCATCGAGAAGTACCCCCTGAAATCTACCATAAGGACATATCGTAGTACATACAATCTCCCGCACAAATGCAAAGACAGCGTAGAACAAAGCTGTAAAAATAATAATAGCAATCAATCCGCCGATATGACTATCAATAGGATCAGTGATAATCTTAAGTAACGCATCAATACCGATGATGTACGACAGAAAAATATTCGATATAAGAAAAGAAATAGCAATAAAAATCGTGTGCTTCAACATCTTCTTCCAAGCACGTGCATCAGTATTTGGACCATTGTTCAACTTTTTTTGTTGGGTCCAATCGCCTTCAATCCAATATTCAATACGCCTAAAGACTAATTCCATGAATATGGTCTGAGGACAGGTCCATCCACACCATACGCGTCCGAAAATTGCGGTAAAAAGGACAATTCCAACAAGAATAATCAACGTCCCAAATACGAAGATATGGAGGTCTTGTGGGAAAAACATATTCCCAAATATCGAGAACTTCCGTTCGATGATGTTGAACATGACAAACGGATTGCCATTGATCTTTATAAAAGGAGCTGCAAATAGAAACAGTAGCAAGCTATAGCCTACATACTGTCGTGCATTATAAAAACTGCCCGATGGTTTTTTAGCGTATATCCAAGTTCTCTTCTTTCCTTTCGAAGGTAATACGGGTCCGTTGTCATTTACTACTGCTTCCATTGCTCCTAAAAATTAAACGATGTAAAAATCTATTTATTCACAGTTGAGTCAGCAGGGGCTTCTTCTGCATCAGCAGAAGCTCCTTCCGATTCATAAGCTTTAACTTCAACTCCTTCCGGAGCTTTTGCATTCGCAGGATTGGTATCCCTCAATGTTAGGATATAACTGCTCACCTCTGCAATCTGCCCTGGCGTCAATGTTTGCTCCCAAGGTACCATCCCTTTTTCAGGCACACCGTACTTTACAGTTTTAAACACATCTTTGATTTCTCCTCCATGTATCCAGAATCTATCCGCAAGATTTGGTCCAATACCTCCTTCACCAGCGGCACCATGACAGGCCACACAGTTTGCAGTAAATATTGCCTTACCAGCTGGTGCCATCGCAGGATCAAATTGTACAGAACCCTCATCAATCAAATTTGCAGCCTGTGCAAGATATTCCTGCTTAGCTTTTTCTGCGACTGCTAATTCTTGGGCATATTCCTGTTCTTGGTTCAATCCCCAACCAAACACGTGGTACACCAAAAGATAGGCGAAACCAAATACAACAGTAGAGTAAAACAAGACGTTGAACCAAGTCGGAATCGGGTTATTTAATTCCTGAATACCATCATATTCATGATCAATAACCAAATCCTTTTCCTCATCAATTGGACGAAGCTCTAACAGATTATTCCAAATCCTCCCCCACTTGCCTTTGCCTTGAACTTTAGCTAGGCGCTTTTGCTCTTCTTCTTCTCTAACTAGTTCCGGCATAGTCACACGAAGGATAGATTTCATCGCTTTATGTACAACCAGTGCTGAGAACAATAACGTAATCATTACTACGATTAACGCGACGATCAGAATATCGCTATATAGATCGACCGCTCCGAACTTCCATTGGGTAACACCTTCAACAGGTTCGGCTGCCATTAAAAATAAACTCATAATTTCAAATTATCTTCAGATGAACACTTGGTTTCCTTATCCGACTCATCAAATGGTATATCCTTCATATATTGGATGTAGTCCTTTTTCATAAAAAACAACATTATACCAACCAGTGCAAAGAAAACGATGAATATCCATAGCGATGTGATCAAATACATCTCATCACCATTTAAGTTTGTTATTTGCTTAAACATATCTCTTTAACTTAATTGAACAATATTCCGTTTCTAGTTCTCTGTTACAACTGCCTCTTCAGTAGTCTTGGGCTCAGCTTTAATGTCTGTTCCAAGACGTTGCAAGTAAGCGATAAGCGCAATAATCTCACGATCAGATTTTATTTCTACCTGTGTAGAAGCTAAATCCTTAGCAATAGATTCGGCCTGTTTCTCTGCATTAGCGACCGCATTGGCAACATCCTCATTAGAATAAGGAACTCCCAAAATCCGCATCGCATTCATCTTGGCAACAAGCGTACTATTATCCAACTTTTGATCAATCAACCAGGGGTAAGGAGGCATAATACTTCCCGGCGAAGTAATAGTCGGATCCAACATATGATCGAAGTGCCACTTATTAGGATACTTACCACCTATACGATGTAAATCTGGTCCGGTACGCTTCGATCCCCAAAGGAAAGGATGGTCGTATACGAATTCACCTGCTTTACTATATTCCCCATACCGTGCAGTCTCCGACCGGAAAGGA